>JASIKV010000127.1 GCA_030049455.1 Terriglobia bacterium | reverse complement strand
CCTTCTCCAGGTAAAAGCAGTAGCGGCAGTCCAGGTTGCAGATCGGGCCCGTGGGCTTGGCCATCACGTGAAAGGCCGCGGGGACTTTCACCGAGTTTTTGTTGTGCTTCTTCATTGCCCCAATTGAATTATGAGGTCACAAAGGGGTCAGCATCAAGTGCTGCCGGAAATCGTGAGCAGCCAATTTGCAAACGATATGTCTTTCCGATTGAGAATCCAGCCGGGAAGGGACTGGGCGTGTGCTAATCTATAAGCACCAATTGGAATGCCAACCTGGGCCTGTAGCTCAGATGGATAGAGCAACGGTTTCCTAAACCGTGGGTCGGGAGTTCGAATCTCCCCAGGCCTACCATTCCTTTCAATAACTTGCGGTGATTTTCGGATTTGCCCACCTACAGCTGGTTGCGTCGGGGTTGCGTTTTAGCGCGGACCTTTTTTGGATTCGAGGTGGCCAATCCAACGGGGGCGGCTGGTCCTTGCTGCCTCCAGAAGTTGGTCTGCCTCCTGAGCAGTAATTTTTCTGTCTTTAGGCTGAGGGTGGATTAAAATCTTCGGGAAATAGACTCACAGGGCGAAAATGGATTCCTTGCTGCATGTGCAGAACCTGACCGTGCGCTACGGAGCGGATGGGCAGCGCCCGAAGAGCGCACTTTGCGATGTGGATTTTGAACTCGCCGGCGACGAGGCATTGGGTCTGCTGGGCGAGTCGGGCAGCGGCAAAACCACGCTGGCCCTGGCATTGCTCGGGCTGCTGCCACCTGGTGGGTCCGTGGAGCGCGGCGCGATTTGGTTCCGCGGCACGAATCTGGTTGCCGCCGGTCCCCGCGTACTGCGTAAAATTCAAGGAGCGGAAATCTCGCTCGTCCATCAGGAGCCGGCTCTTGCACTGAACCCGGTAATGCGTGTGGCTGACCAGGTCATTGAGGTCTTGCGCGCCCATCAGCATCTCACCGGCCAACAAGCGCGGGCGAAATCCCTCGAGCTGCTCGCCGAGGTCGGCTTTGCGCCAGAAAGCGGAATTACCGACGCGTTTCCTCACCAATTGAGCGGAGGCCAACGGCAACGCGTGGTAATCGCCCAGGCCATCGCCTGTCGTCCGGCGTTGATCGTCGCGGACGAGCCTACAACCGCGCTGGACACAGCGGCGCAGAGGGAGATTTTGGTCCTGCTGCGGGATCTACATCACAGGATGAAGCTCGCTTTGATCCTGATCAGTCATGACCCCGCGGTGCTGGCGGCGGCGGTGCAGCGCATATTGGTGATGTACGCGGGGCGCATTGTTGAGGACGGTCCGGCTGCGCAGCTCCTTCAAAATCCTTCGCACCCCTACACGCGCGGCCTGCTTCGGTGCGGTCTTCCCGTAATTCCAGGGAGTGCCCAAGCGCGCCGGTTCGATTGCGTTCCCGGGGAACCTCCGGATTTGGCTGCGCTTTCACCGGGCTGTGCGTTTGCTTCGCGCTGCCCGGAGCGCATGGAAGTGTGCGGTGTTTGCGCCCCCGCTGAAACCCGGCTGGCGCAGGCGCAGCGTGTCTGGTGTTTCAAATATGAATAGCGACCCGGCAGAAAAGTTTTCCCAAGACGATGCCCTGCTGCGCGTGCGAGGCTTGTGCAAGGCCTATGCTCGGCGCGGCAACTGGGCCTGGAGTCATTCCCGCGTCGAATCGCTTCGGGGAGTCGACCTGGAAATTCCTGCCGGGGAATCGCTGGCACTGATTGGCGCATCGGGTTCGGGCAAGTCGAGTTTGGCGCGATGCCTGGCTTGCCTGGAGAAACCGGATTGCGGTGAAATCTGGTTCGCCGGTCGAAAACTGGCGCTAGAGGATGTTTCCGCAAATCCCCGCGGCCGCCCGAAAATCCAGATGGTATTCCAGGATCCGGGGTTATCCCTCAATCCGCGGCTGACGGCAACGGAGATCGTGACGGAGCCGCTGCTGATTACCGGATGGGGCGCCGGCGCCGACCGGGCCGAGCGCGCGGCTGAACTCCTGAAATTGGTTGGCCTGGGGGCGGATGCGGGCGGCCGATTGCCGAGTCAGTTCAGCGGGGGCCAGCGCCGCCGCCTGTCGATTGCCCGCGCGCTGGCAGCGGAGCCCATTCTGTTGATACTGGACGAGGCCCTGGCGGGGCTGGACCTCGCCACTCAGGCGCAGATCGCCAACCTGCTGCTGGACTTGCAGGCGGAGCGCGGGCTCACCTACCTCTGGATTCTCCATGACCTTCGGCTGGTGGCGAGGCTCGCAAGCCGGGTGGCGGTGATGGACGAGGGGCGCATCGTTGAAACAGCGCCCACCGCGCAATTACTTCGCGACCCACAAAGTCCGCCGGGGCGCTTGCTCAAGGAGAGCATTCTAACCACCCCCTTGTGGATCTCATGATGCGGTTTGTGCTCTCCAGACTGACGCACTCCCTGATGGTGCTGTTCGGAGTCTCCCTGCTGACCTTCGCTTTCCTCAAGCTGGCCCCGGGCGATTATTTTGAGCAGATGCGGATGAACCCGCAGATTTCCCCCGGTGAGGTGGCGGCGCTGCGGGCGGCTTACGGGCTGGACCGCTCGCTGCCGGTTACCTACCTGTTGTGGGTGAAATCGGTGCTGCGGGGAAACCTTGGCTTTTCCTTCGCTTTCAACAGCCCTGTCTGGCCCCTGCTGAAGGTTCGCGCCGCGAATACGTTGCTGCTGACACTCACTGCCCTGCTCGGCTCGTGGTTGCTTGCCGTTCCTTGGGGAGTCTGGGCGGCGGCGCGCCACGGCGGCTGGCTTGACCGGGTATCGAGCCTCGTGACGGCCTCCCTGCTGGCCATCCCGGACGTGCTGATTGCCCTGGCCCTGCTGGCGCTGGCGCTCCGAACCGGATGGTTCCCGGCGGGCGGAATGCATTCTCTGGCGGCGGAAAGTCTGGGCGCTGCCGCCCGCTGGCGCGACTTGGTTTGGCATCTTGCCCTGCCGGTTCTGGCGCTCATCGCCGGACTGTTGCCCGTGCAGATCTGGCACGTGCGATCGGCCCTGCTGGAAGTCCTGGATGCGCCATTCATCCGGGCGGCGCGCGGCCATGGCATTCCGCCCGGACGGCTGCTGTTTCGTCATGTCCTGCCTGTGGCCGCCAATCCCTTGATTTCCCTGTTCGGCGTCTCGATCGGAACGCTTTTGAGCGGGTCGCTGCTGATTGAAGTGGTCATGAGCTGGCCGGGCATCGGGCCCTTGCTGCTTCAGGCGATTCTGGAACGCGACGTGTACGTGGTGGTGGCCGCAGTGTTGTGCTCGACGGCATTTCTGGTTACGGGAAACCTGCTGGCGGACGTGTTGTTGCACGTCGTCGATCCGCGCATTCGCGCGATGTGAGATGCGGATGAAACTCAAGTTCGCGCTGCTGGGCCTGGCGCTGATTCACGTGTTGGTGCTGGGTGCGGGCTTCCTCGCGCCCTACGACCCGGCGGAGCAGAATCGCGATTTCCCCTTCGCCCCGCCCATGGCCTTGCACCTGGTCGACACGCAGGGACACTTTCACCTTCGTCCCTTTGCCTACGCGCAGATTTATCACCCGGAGTCCTCGGCCGCCGTGCCTTACGAGATTGACCGAAGCCGGATGATTCCGGTGCATTTCTTCGTGAAGCTTGCCGCCGAGGGCGGAATGGGTCAGAGCGGTGAGTGGCGTCTGTTTGGCGTCGCGCCGCCGCATCGCTTGTTTCTTTTGGGCACGGACGACTTCGGCCGCGACCAGTTTTCGCGCCTGCTCTATGGAGGCCGCGTTTCGTTGTTTGCCGGGCTGCTGGCGACGGCCCTATCGCTCGCCCTGGGATTGGTGCTGGGGGGTCTGGCGGGGTTCTACGCTTCCTTGCCCGACCACCTGATCATGGGCGCATCGGAGCTGTTCATGGCCCTGCCCTGGATTTATCTCCTGTTCGCAGTCCGCGCATTCTTGCCGCTGCACCTGGGGGCGCAGGAGTCATTCTTTCTGCTGGTGGGGCTCATCGGACTGACGGGGTGGGCCCGGCCGTCGCGCCTGGTGCGAGGAGTTGTGCTCAGCGCCCGCCATCGGGATTACGTTCTGGCAGCGCGTGGCTTCGGAGCGTCAGATTTCTACCTGCTGCGCCGCCACATCCTACCGGAAGCCCTGGGCGTGCTCTTGACGCAGGCGGCCCTGCTGATTCCCCAATACATTCTGGCGGAGGTCACCCTCTCATTTCTGGGCCTGGGGGTCAGCGAGCCTGCGCCAAGCTGGGGCAACATGCTCGCCGACATGCAAAAACTGTATGTGCTGGAATCGTATTGGTGGATGTTCGCGGCTGGTGTGGCTCTCATCCCCGTTTTTCTCCTATACCACCTGCTGGCTGACGCGTTGCAGCAAAGTCCATGATTTTCCGGGTCTCCGCAGGCTTGGGGTGAGAGATTGTTTGGATGGAGGAGCTTCCGGCAATCGATATTGCCGCCGCCAGCAGCCCGCCGCAGGGCTTGCTTTCACGCGGTTTCTTCTGGTCTACTACCTTTTCGCCGCAAATTACTGGAAAGACACGTAATGGGCAGTGGTCAAACTTAAACTTAGATTCGGATGCTTGGTTTTCGCTGCCGGACTGCTCATGCTTTCCAGGCCCCCGGCGCTGGGCGCGCAATCGGAGGATCTCCTGGTGACAACGGGCGAGGCCGGCCGGGTCGGCGGGCGGCTGGTGGCCTCGTGGCACTCCGAGCCGAAAACGGCGAATCCCGCCATCGCCTTGGACGTGGTTTCAAAGGAATTGATCACCCTTCTTGACGCTGACCTGATTCACATCAATCTTGCAACGCAGCGCACGGAGCCGGCGCTCGCGAAGTCATGGGCAGTTTCCGACGGAGGAAGGCGCTACGTGCTGGAATTGCGCCAGGGTCTGCGGTTTTCCGACGGCCAGCCTTTTGATGCTGATGATGTGGTTTTCAGCTTCAATCTGTATCTTGACCCCAAGGTCGATTCGCCGCAGCGCGATTTGCTGATGGTGGGTGGGAAGCCGATCAAGGTTCTCAAGCTGGGACCTTACCGTGTGGAATTCGACTTCGCGCAGCCCTATGCCGCTGCCGAGCGAATCTTTGACGGAGTGGCGATTCTTCCCCGGCACCTGCTGGAGCAGGACTACGAAAACGGAAAGATCAATCAGGCGTGGGCCATTTCATCGGCTCCCGGCAGCATCGCCGGCCTCGGACCTTTCCGGCTGAAGCAATACGTGCCCGGGCAGCAGGTTGTGCTGGAGCGAAATCCCAATTACTGGAAGGTTGATGCCGCAAGGCACCGGCTGCCCTATCTGGATGAGATTGTCTTCCTGATCGTCCCCACGGAGGATGCCGAGGTGATTCGCTTCGAAGCGGGCGACCTGGATCTGCTGGAAAAGGTCGGCGCGGATAATTACGCTCTGCTTGAGCGGGAAGGCGGCGCGCACGGCTACCGTCTGTTCAACCTGGGCCCGGGGATGGAATACGATTTCCTTTTTTTCAATTTGAACGATCTAAGCGCAAAGCACCTGCCGGAGATCGTCCGCAAGCAGGAGTGGTTTCGCCGGCGCGAATTCCGCCAGGCTGTTTCGCTGGCCATCGATCGCGAGGCCATCGTGCGCCTGGTGTATCGCGGGAACGCCACGCCCATCTGGACGCAGGTGACCCCGGGCAACAAAATGTGGGTGGACGAGGCAATTCCGCACCCCGCGCGGTCGCTCGAGAAAGCCCTGGAGCTGTTGCGCCTGGGGGGATTCACGCGCCGGGCGGATGGCACTCTGACCGACTCACAAGGCGCCCCCGTGGAGTTTTCGATTTTGACCAATCCCAGCAATGCCCAGCGCAGCAAGATGGCGACGCTCATTCAGCGCGATCTGAGCCAGCTCGGGATGCGCGTCAACCTGGTGTCCATGGAATTCCAGGCGCTGATGGCGCGCGCGTTCGATTCCTATGATTATGAAGCCACGCTGCTGGGCCTGGTAAGCGGCGACGCCGATCCCAATCCGGAAATCAACGTGTGGACCTCAACCGGCGGAACGCACGTGTGGGCGCTGGCCGAGGTGCATCCCCTGCCTCCCTGGCAGACGGAGCTCGACAGCCTGATGCAATCGCAGACCGCCCTGCTCGATTTCGCCGCGCGCAAGGCGGCCTACGACCGCGTTCAGCAGATCGTGGCGGAGGAGGACCCGGTCATCTGCCTGGTCAGCCCCAACGTGCTGGCCGCAACCAAAGCCGGCCTGGAGGGGTTGGAACCTTCAGTGATGCGGAATTATCTGTTGTGGAACGCCGACCGATTGTATTGGCGGTAGAGCGGACCATCGGTCCCGTGGTTCGCGGTTGGCGGCGTAATTGAAGAACGAAATTACGCCGAAGTAAAATGCTCGTGCGGGCACGCCATGGCGTTCCTGTACGGTTTACGGGCAGGATGCCCGTGCCACGCTTTGCGCCCTTGCCCAAGATTTCTTCCAAACCCGGCGCGGAAGCCTCCGCCTCAAACGCGCGGCTGGTGAAGGATTGCCTGAACGGGAAGGAAGAAGCCTGGCAGGCGCTGATCGACCGGTACAAAAATCTGATCTTTTCGATTCCCCTGAAATACGGGCTTTCCGCCGACAATGCGGCAGAGATTTTCCAGTCCGTGTGCCTCAGCCTGCTTTCGGAGCTGGGCAAGATTCGCGACCCCCAGGCGCTGCCGGCATGGCTGATTCAGGTGACGGCGCGGCGGTGCGCCGACTGGCGGCGCGAGCAGATGCAATTCATCGGCGCTGAGGAAGAAGAGCTGGAGACGCACGTCGAGAAGAGATCGCAGGAACTCTCCGCCCAGCAGGTGCGCGGTGCCGAGCTCGAGCAGATGCTGCGTGAGGCGCAGGTTCCGCTATCGCCGCAATGCCGGCGGCTGATCGAGATGCTGTTTTATGAATCCCCCGCGCGGCCGTATGAAGAAGTGGCGGCGGAACTGGGCTTGGCCACGGGATCCATCGGATTTACGCGGCAGAAATGTCTGGAGTATCTGCGCAGGAATTTGGAAAAGGCGGGGTTTATGGGGAGGTAACGGCCCCTCACCCGTCTCGCCCCGGCTGGTGAGTACGCCGGTTGCGAGCCACCCTCTCCCCTCGGAGAGGGCAAAAATTCCTTGTGCGCGGTGCGCCGAGAGCTTTTCCCTCTCCGAGGGGAGAGGGTGGCCGACGGAGGAGGACGGGTGAGGGGTCGTTTTCCGGCCACAACGACAGGAACACTGTGCCCGCGCTACAGTTGACCTGATGCCAACTAAACCTACCAGTCCGGAAAAAATCATCGATCGATTGGGGGCGATAACCGACGATGCGGCGCGGGGAAAGTATCTCACCCGGCATCGGCGCCAGCTTACACCGGCGCTGGTGGCGCAATTGGATGACGGCGTGGGCGTGTGGCTGCGCAAGGACTTGGCAAAAGCGCAGGTGCTGGCGGAAGCGGCGCTGGCCATTGCCAAAGAACTGAAGGACAAGGAAGCGAGCGCGCACGCGGCGCGCGCCAAGGCCAACACCCTGTGGTTCGGGGGGCAGAACGCGCAGGCGGCGGAACTCCACGCGCAGGCCGTGCAGCTTTTTGCCGAGGCGGGAAACAGCAATCAGGAGGCGCGTACCCTGAGCGTCTCAATTCAACCGTTAATCCTGCTGGGGGAATACGACCGGGCGCTGGCCGCGGCCGAGCGTGCTCGCGCCATCTTTACCACGGCGGGCGACGATCTGCGCCTGGCGCGGCTGGACATCAATGTCGGAAACATTTTCCATCGCCAGGACCGCTTTCGCGAGGCGCTGGAATGCTACCAGCGCACACTCAAGCAACTGCTGCCCGACAAGGACGCGGAAGGCATCATCGCGGCGCTTCACAACATCGCCGTTTGCCTGATTTCGCTCAACGAGTACCAGGAAGCGCTGAGCGCCTACGAGCAGGCACGGCAATTCTGCCTTCAGCAAAACCTGCCGCGCGCCGTCGTTCAGGCGGACTACAACATTGCCTATCTCTATTACTTCCGGGGGGAATACGGCCGCGCCATTGAGATGCTGCGCGCCGTGCGCCAGGAAAGCGCGCGCGTTGGCGACAACTATCACACTGCGCTTTGCCATCTCGACCTGGCGGAGATTTATCTGGAACTCAACATGAGCCAGGAAGCGCGCGAGATGGCGCAGGAAGCCGTGACACGGTTCGAGCAGCTCGGCATGGGATACGAAGCGGCCAAAGCCTTGTGCTTCGTGGCGATTGCCTACAGTCAGGAGAATAAGGGCTTCCGCGCGCTGGACCTGTTTGCGCAGGCGCGCGAGCGGTTCGTAAAGGAGAAAAACCAGGTCTGGCCGGCGCTGATTGATCTTTATCGCGGCTGGGTGCTCTACCAGGAAGGGCGATTGTTTGAAGCTCGGCGGTTCGGACTGGCGGCGCTCGAGTTCTTCGGTGCTTCGCCGCTGCCGGGGCGCGCGCTGCTCTGCCGGCTGCTGATGGTCCGGCTGTCGCTCAAGGGAGGCGACGCGGCGGCGGCGCGCGAGCAATGCCAGGCCGCCCTCGCCGGCCTGACGGGCAGGGAAGCGCCTATTCTGGTTTACCAGGCCCATCTGGTCATGGGTGAGATCGAAGAGGGCCGTGGTGACAGGAGCGCTGCCGAGCATCACTATCTGGTGGCCAAGCACCTGCTTGAAACCCTGCGCGGGCGCGTTCACGGCGAAGAGTTGAAGATTTCGTTCATGAAGAACCGCCTGGAGGCATACGAGAATTTGATCAACTTGTGTCTGGCGCGGGGAGCGACCGTCGATGCGCAAAAGCAGGCGTGGTCTTACATGGAGCAGGCGAAGTCGCGCAGCCTTCTCGACTCGGTCTCGCGCCAGGTCAGCCCGGCGCAGATCGAAGACATGAGCAAAAGCCATCTGGTGCAGCAGATTCGCGGTCTGCGCGAACAGCTCAACTGGTATTACCACCGCATTGAGGCCGAACAACTCGGCCAGGCGCCCGCTTCCGAAAAGCGCCTGACGGAGCTGCGCGACCGCGCTGAGGAGAGCGAAAAGGAATTTCTGCGTGTGCTTCGCGAGCTTCCCGCCGCGGACGCCGAAGCGGCGGGGATTCCTCCCACCGAACCTGAGCCGCTCGATGCCCTGCGTGAGATTCTGGGGCCTGAGGTCACGCTTGTCGAGTTCTTCCGCGTGCGCGACCGCATCCTGGCCGCGATCCTGACGCAGCAGGGTTTGGAGGTATTGCCCGTCACGCTCTCCCCGCGCGTGGCGCAAAGCCTGCGCATGCTGCGGTTCCAGTTGGCGAAGTTCCGCCTGGGGGCGGAATACGTGAGCCAGTTTCAAGCGCCCCTGCTGGAAGCCACGCAAGCGCACCTGAAGGAGCTTTACGATGAGCTGATTCTGCCCATCCGCCCGCGGCTTGCGGGGACGCACCTGGTGCTGGCCCCGCATGAGTTGCTGCACTACGTGCCCTTTCACGCGCTCTATGACGGCAGCGGATACCTGCTCGATTCCTTCACGGTTTCGTATGCGCCGAGCGCCAGCATCTATGCCCGGTGCCATCGCAAGCAGGTGAACCCGGGAACGGGCGCGCTCATCCTGGGAGTGCCCAGCGCGCAGACGCCTTCGATCTATGAGGAGCTTCAATCCGTCGCCATGATCCTGCCCAAGGCGGAACTGTTTGTCGGTCGCGACGCCAGCAAGAAGGTCCTGACCGAGAAGGGGCCGAATTGCCGGTCGATTCACATCGCCACGCACGGATTCTTCCGCCCGGATAATCCCATGTTTTCCGGCGTCAGGCTGGGCGACACGTTTCTGACCCTCTACGATCTCTACAGCTTACACTTGCCCGTGGACATGATTACGCTCAGCGGCTGCTCGACGGGGCTGAATGTGGTGGCGGCGGGTGACGAATTGATGGGCTTGGTGCGAGGCCTGCTGACGGCGGGCGCGCGGACGCTGCTCTTAACCCTTTGGGATGTGAACGATAACAGCACCGCACAGTTCATGAAGGCATTCTATGGCAAAAGCGCCGGCTCGCCCAATCGGGCCGCGGCCCTTCGCGAGGCCATGAGGGAACTGCGTGAGCGATATCCGCACCCTTATTATTGGGCCCCATTTGTGTTGATAGGAAAGGCTTTTACGTCCTAAATGAAAATTTTTTTACCTTCCTATATTTTCTGACACGATTTCCACTCCTTATTACCGAACGGAGAAAAAGCACAATCGAACGGACCCCGAGCTTGGAAGGGCACTAAAAGCAAGTGATGAGGGCAAACATGAAGCATTACCCTTCGGAAAAGTGGGCTGACTACTCCCGCGGGACCCTCGGCAAGCGTGAGGCGGCGGAAATGAAGCGCCACATGGACGCGGGTTGCAGGAAGTGCCGACAAGCGTCCGAGATGTGGAGCACCGTGCTGAAGATGGCGCAGCAAGAGGCGAGTTATCAGCCACCGGAAAGCGCCGTTCGCGTGGCCAAGAGCTTTTTCGCCGCGTCGCGCGTGGAGGGAAAGCCCTCCGTCGTCACGCACATCGCCCGTCTGATATTTGATTCGCTGCGGCAGCCCCAGCTTGAAGGCGTTCGGGCCACGGGCGTGGCGCCCCGGCATTATGTCTACCAGGCCGGCACGATGCTGGTGGATGTGTGGATGGAACCGGCACCCGGGATGGATGCGGTCAACCTGACCGGGCAGATTCTCGAAAAGTCCAAGCCCACTCAATCCATTGTGGACATCAAGGTCAGGCTAAAGGTGGGGGACTTGGAAATCGCTTCAACCAAGACCAACCAGTTTGGGGAATTCCATCTGGAAACTCTGCCCATCGCCTCACCCGATGTGCAGTTGACCATCGGCGATGAGCCGAAGATCACCGTGCTGATTCCCTTAGGACTCATTGGGGGCGCGCAATCCCCTAAATTTGATTGACGCCGGTGGAACGGGACTTTCGTGCTGCTGAAGGTACGAGCGTACTATGGCAGGGAGGATTAGCGAAGGTTAATTTAGCGTCATGGGCGTCGAAAGGTCCGGCCGGCGGATTTAAGGGCCTGGACAGGGCTGGAAGTAATTAAAAAAGAAAGGCGAGCATTCGAGGTTCAAATTTATGAAGCAGCGTGTTTTTCTAACAGCGGTCATAATGTCCGTTTTCCTGGCGGGGAAGCCTGCCGCGGCCCAAAATGTTATCGTGCGCGACAGCGGAGGGTTGCTGGGGATTCAAAATAGTTGCGCCATGGTCGGCTGCGCGGTCGATCAGGGATTGGATGGCACGATCGGCCAGTTGTACCTGGTGACTCCCAACCAGGATACTTGCACAGGCCTTCTGGGCTGCGTGCTGGGCGGCGTATTCAACCTGCTCGATTTTCTTACCAAGCTGCTGCTTCAGCCGGGCGTGGTGGATGCGGAGCCCGACCAACTTCTCTCCCTCGCCCAATCGCAGAGCCCCACCGCTCCGCCCGGACTGTGGGACACGACGCCGGTGAATTACTACGGCACGGTGGCGTGGGACGGATACGTAAATCAGCCTGCGGTGCAGATTGTGAATCTTCCCTCCGCCCGCAGCGCCTTCAACGTGACGGGCGCGGGTGTGGTGGGCGTCATCGATACGGGAGTGGATCCCAACCAGCCGGTTCTTCAAAACGTCCTGCTTCAGGGTTATGACTTCACGCGCAATCAACCCGGCGGCTCGGAATTGAGCGACGTAAACCAGTCGACGATGGCGGTGGTTAACCGTTCCGGCTCGTCCGCGCCGGCGCAAGTGAATCAGTCGACGATGGCGGTTGTGAACCAGGAAGAGGCGATCGATTTCTCGCAGTCTCAATACGCCGACTTTGGACACGGCACCATGACCAGCGGAATCGTCCACCTGGTCGCGCCCACGGCAAAAATTCTGCCGCTGAAGGCGTTCAGCGCGAACGGGCAAGGGTATCTCTCCAACGTCATCGCCGCGGTTTATTGGGGCACGCAGCACGGCGCCACTGTCTTCAACATGAGCTTCGACTTTACCTCCTACTCGAATGAAATGAACCAGGCGGTGAATTACGCAGCGAGCAACGGCGTGGTTTCCGTTGCGTCGGTGGGAAACAACGGGCAGCGGATGATGGTCTATCCGGCGGGACTGAACAACGTGATGGGCGTGGCGTCGGTTTCCGACGCCGAGACGCTTTCCACTTTCTCCAACTACGGCACGCCTCCGACTTGGGTTGCGGCCCCGGGCGAAGCGATTATCTCCACCTATCCGTTCGCAACGTACGCGGCGGGGTGGGGAACATCCTTCAGCGCGCCGTTTGTGACCGGTACAGTGGCCCTGATGCGCGGCTCCAGTCTGCCTTTGCTGGGGAGCTTGAACACTGGGCTCAATCAAACGCTCGCCGCGCAGGCCATTTCCCACGCTCAGCCCATGCCGGGCAACGAGTGCGGCTACGGCATTCTGGACATCTATCAGGCGGTGAACGCCTGGGTCATGCGGGGAGGGGTGTTATGAGCTCCGTCCCCGCATTGCTTGCCATGACCCCGAGCCTTGCCTCCGTGACCGGCGGCTTTTTCGATTCCCGGCTGCGGGTCAAGGAACTGGAAGACCAGATCGTCTCGCTGCGCGCCTCGCTGGTTTGCGCATTCAATCAGCTCCTCGACCTGAAGGACTTGAACACGGGATATCACAGCACGCGACTGGCGGAGTGGAGCGTGCGGGTGGCGCAGGAATTGGGTCTGGAGGAAAGCCGCCATGCGGATATGGAAGTGACCGCCCTCCTCCACGACATCGGCAAGATCGGAGTTCCCGATTCCATCCTGAAAAAGCCCGCCAAGCTGACGGAAGAGGAATACGACCTGATGAAGAAGCACCCGGAATACGGCTGGGCGATCGTCCGGCTGTTCCCGAGCTTCGAGCACGTCAGTCATTTTGTCCTGCACCACCACGAGAGCTGGGACGGCGGGGGATATCCCGGCGGCTTGAAGGGCACGGAAATCCCCCTCGGCGCGCGGATCATCTCCGTGATCGACTCGTTTGACGCGATGGTCTCCTCCCGGCCGTACCGCAAGGGCTTGCCCGTTGAGGAGGCCCTTCGCCGCCTGATTATCGGCAGTGGGACGCAGTACGATCCGCAGGTGGTTCAATGCTTCATGCGCATTGCCCAGAGCGAGATAACCTCCGTGTTCGCCGCCACAGGAACTTCCACAACCGTCGCCCTTTAGTTATCGGGGCGGACGCATTCCCATCCTCTGGTTTAGAAGCATTCATTGGGGATTGATTCTTGGTTGAGCTCAGGCTTCGACTCGATGCGTTCTGATCCAGCTTTTGACCGGCGTTGCTAAATCGTGGGTCGGGAGTTCGAATCTCCCCAGGCCTGCCATTTCATTGTCCGGCGTGGGCGGCAGCGCTGGAATCCTGTTCCGACGCGGCGGGATTGTGCCAGCCTCCGATCGGCAGGACTTTATGCTCGTCATCGGCGGGTCCCCACGTGCCTTTCTCGTATTCGGAAACCGCGGTTCCAGCCTTCAGCACGGGATCGACAATTCGCCAGGCTTCTTCCACGTAATCCTGGCGCGCAAAATGCGTGGCGTCGCCCGCCATCGCGTCACCCAGCACACGCTCGTACGCTTCCATTTCGTGCGGACTTGAAAGATGGCTGGCGACAATCTCCACGCTCTCGCCCTTCATCGTCTCGTCCGCGGCCATGACCGTTGCGCCCACGGCGATGGTCATTTCCGGGCTTATTCTGAACCGCATGTAATTGCGCGTCACCGCCGGCCCCCTCACCACCGTGGGAGGCCGGTGAAATCGCGCGTAAACTTCCGTGCAGGTCACGGGAAGATTTTTGCCGGCGCGAATGTAGAAGGGCACGCCTTTCCAGCGCCAGGAATTGAGTTCCATTCGCAGGGCCGCGAAAGTTTCGACCTTGGAATCGGGTGCGACGCCTTTTTCCTGGTGATAACCGCGGAACTGGCCGCGCACCACGTTTTTCGCGTCCAATTCCGGGATGGCTTTCAGCACCTTTACTTTTTCATCGCGAATGGTTTCGCTGTCGTTGCGCACGGGAGGCTCCATCGCCAGGCAGCACATGATTTGGAAAAGGTGGTTCTGGACAACGTCGCGAATGGCGCCGGTTTGATCGTAAAAAATCCCGCGGCCCTCCACGCCGAAATTCTCCGCCATGGTGATCTGCACGCTCTCAATGTAATTGCGGTTCCAGAACGGCTCCATGAACGAGTTGGAAAACCGGAACACCACCACGTTGTTTACGGGCCGCTTGCCCAGATAGTGGTCAATTCGAAAGATGGCGGACTCCGGGAAAATGGAGTGCAGGATGCGGTTCAGCTCCTGCGCGGAAGCAAGATCGTGCCCGAAGGGTTTTTCAACGATAACGCGCGCCCGCCGGTCACCCGCTTCGCCGGCGCACCCCGCCTTGGCAAGCTGCTGCACCACGGTTTCGAACAACGCGGGAGGAATGGCCAGGTAATGCGAGGGCCGCTGCGCGTTTCCGAGCGCCTTGCGCACGGCCTGAAAGGTCGCAGGGTCCTGATAATCACCGTCCACGTAACGCAACAGGCTGCTCAGCTTCTCAAACGCCGCGCCGTCCACGCCACCGTGTTTTTCCAGGCTGTCCTTCGCGCGCGCTCGAAGCTGGTCGAGATTCCATCCCGCCTTGGCCACGCCGACCACCGGCACGTTCAAATGCCCGCGCTTGATCATGGCCTGGAGGGCCGGAAAGATCTTCTTGTACGCCAAATCGCCGGTGGCGCCGAAGAACACCAGGGCGTCGGAATGATTGTTGGTCATCGCAAATCCCTTCTTACTTGCCCGCGGTCTTTTCCAGGTGCCCTCCGAACGCGAAACGCATGGCGGAGAGCAAGCGGTCCTGGTAATCCGATTCGCCGCGCGAGGTGAAGCGTTGATAGAGCGCCGCCGAGAGCACGGGAACGGGCACAGCTTCGTCGATTGCGGCCTTGATGGTCCAGCGGCCCTCGCCGGAATCCGAAACACGGCCGGCAAACTGCGAAAGTTCCTGATCTTTCACCAGCGCCGCCGCCGTCAGGTCCAGCAGCCACGAGGCGATCACGCTGCCGCGCCGCCACACTTCCGCAACGTCGCGCAGGTTGAAATCAAACTGATAGTTTTGGGGGTGGCGGATGGGCGTGGTTTCCGCGTCGATCGAGTGCTGATTCTTGCCCACATTGGCGTTTCGCAGCACGCCCAGGCCCTCGGCGTAGGCGGCCATGATTCCGTATTCAATTCCGTTGTGAACCATCTTGACGAAGTGGCCCGCGCCGTTGGCTCCGCAGTGCAGATAACCCTGCTCGGCGGTGCCACCAAGCCCCTCGCGGCCGGGAGTGCGAGGCAGGCTGCCCGCTCCGGGCGCGAGTGTGGCGAAAATCGGGTCGAGATGCTTCACCACGGCTTCTTCCCCGCCGATCATCATGCAGTAACCGCGCTCCAATCCCCACACGCCGCCGCTGGTTCCGACGTCGACGTAGTGAATCCCCTTGGGGCGCAGCTCGCGTGCGCGCCGAATATCATCCACATAATAGGAATTCCCGCCGTCGATGAGGATGTCTTCCGGCTCGAGGTATTTCAGCAGGTCCGCGATGCTGTGATCAACGGCCCCCGCCGGGACCATCAGCCACACGGCGCGGGGCTTCTCGAGCTTCGAGACGAATTCCTGAAGCGATGAGCTGCCTTCCGCCTTCTGCTCCACCAGTTCGCTTACGGCCTTGGGCGACATGTCGAAGACTACGCAGCGGTGGCCGCCCTGCAGGAGCCGCCGAACCATGTTGGCTCCCATCCTGCCCAGTCCAACCATTCCAAGTTGCATGATTCACTCCTGTGTTTTCAGCTTGCGATAGCGGCGAATGAGATTATTGGTTGACGAGTCGTGCCCCAAAGCCTCTTCTTTCTGGCTTTCGAGCTCGGGAATAATGCGCTGCGCCAGCACCTTGCCCAGTTCCACGCCCCACTGGTCAAAGGAATTGATCTGCCAGATCGTGCCCTGGGTAAAAACGATGTGCTCATAGAGAGCCACGAGCTTGCCCAGCGTTTCGGGCGAGAGCCGGCCGGCAAGAATGGTGTTCGAAGGCCGATTACCTTCGAAGACGCGGTGCGGCACCAGCCAGTCCGGCGTGCCTTCGGCCTTAACCTGTTCGGGGGTCTTTCCGAACGCCAGCGCCTCGCTCTGCGCGAAGACGTTGGCCAGCAGCATGTCGTGATGCCGCCCGAGCGGATTGAGCGCATGCTCGAAGGCGATAAAATCGCAGGGAATCAGCCGCGTGCCCTGGTGAATCAACTGGTAGAAAGAATGCTGCCCGTTGGTTCCGGGCTCGCCCCAATAGACCGGCCCCGTGGGGTAA
>JASIKV010000126.1 GCA_030049455.1 Terriglobia bacterium | reverse complement strand
GGAATCCACGCTTTCAGGTCGAAAAAGGAGGTCCGGATGAAGGCTCGAATCGCGTTTTCGGTCCTCATTTTTCTTCAGTCCATGACTCCGGCGAGGAGAAAGACGAATGCTGCCTGCCAATTGATGCAAATCTCGTTGCTCGCGTAGGAAGCTTGTTCGTCGGCGTAGACGCGCGCGGGAGGCAAGTTGGGGGGCAGGGCCCGCAACACGGCATCCTGGCGGCCGGCATTGGGACCGCCGGAGAGCATTCCCGGCCAGGGCTCCGGGAGGTTGTCCGCGCCGCTGGGCCGATGATGCGGATGGTGGAAGGGGTTTGCACCCACCTGCGTGACAAAGGAAAGTGAAAAGGTATTGCGCCCGAGCAGGTAATGGAGGTTTTCGAGCGCCGTCTCGATGAATGCCGGGTCGGGCGAAAGCAGGTTGGAGATGAGCAACTGCATGCCGTAGTTCGCCACCTGGCCATTCGACCCCCAGGAGAAATCGCGCGCCTCCATGCTGATGTGATAGGGGTTGCCGCGCGTGCGGTCCACAATCTCGTGAGCAGCGGCGAGCGCTTGCCCGCGAATTTCCGCTACGGCTTGAGCGTCGGAGCCCGGGAGATTCGAGAGCGCATAGGCCCACAATCCCAATGGCGCGAGCTCGCTCCAGGAAGCGGGATTGGGCTGACGCAAATTCGGCAGATACTTGCTGAAGTTTTCGAGGAAATAGCGGTTGTATGCGGGATCGCGGGTGGTTCGCCATAACTCCGAGGCCGCCCACAGGCGCTCGTCACCGCACTCCCAATCGCCGTAGTCGCCCGTGGAGATGCCGGGTGGATTCCGGAAAGTCACGTTGGGATGCTGCTCCGTCCAATGCCAGGCTTCGAGAGCGGCGCGCTGATTCTGTGCGGCAAATTCCTTGTCGAAGGGCGCATAGACGCGCGCTGCGATGGCGGCCACGGCGGCCAAATCGGCCGTCGCGCAGGTGCTCTTGTAGGGCTCGCTGCCCGTTCCGATCACCAGGCTCGTCAGGTCATCATCCTGGGGCATGATGAAGCCGGGAAAATGCGCGCTGGTCTGCTTGTGCCATACGCCGCCATCCGCATCCTGCATTTTGAGCATCCATTCCAGGTTCCAGCGCGCTTCATTCAGGATGTCGGGTGTGCCGTTGCCGGTCTCGGGGATATTGAGTTTGATGGGGGCGAGTCTGCGGCCGAACAGTTCCCAGGCCCAGAGCAGCGTGCCGGTGGAGAACCCGGAATTTACGACGTAGCGGCCGTAATCCCCGGCGTCGTGCCAGCCGCCCACGTTGTCCCGCGGCCCCGACTTTCCGGAGGAAGCGTCAAAAGCGCCCTTCAGGTGGCAGGCGGGATGTTTGTAGCCGGGAAACTCCGGTCCCAGGTCCACGGCCGTCCCGCAGCGTTGGCCGTAAAATGCCCGCATCGCCAGATAATACGTGCGGGAAAAGACATCGGGGCCAATCCTGAATGGCCAACTGCTGCCCACGCCCGGGACCTCAAGATAATACGTGCCGGGTTGCTGAAATTCCGAGAAGTCTGCAGCTTCAATGGTGTCGCCGGAATTGGCGTCGGTCGCGGCTGCGCCCAGCTTCCCCTGGAAAACCGTGACCTGATCGCCAGCCCGCTTCACTTCGAAGGTTTGCCCGCTGGCGCTGACCATGACGATTTTCGCGGCTTTTGAGGGATAACCCACCTGGTCAACTTTGATGTTGACGGTGGGCGATTCTCCAGCGCGCAGGAAACAGGAGAATAGTAGGCAAGTGAAAATCAGTTTCAGCGGAATTGAGGATGGCCCACGGGCCGGTTCCTGGTATGGTTTCAGCATCATAAAGTTCTCGCTGCTTAGCTATTCGGCCGACTCGGTGAAGGAGTTTCGCGCTTTCAGGGACGATTTGCAATGGGAGAAACGGTTGACGAGCTAAGCAGCGGGTCAGGTTGAAAATCGTAGGGGCGGGGCTTGTCCCTGCCCTTCAACCCAGGGCACCCGCAAGGGGTGCCCCTACTGCGAAATTTCAAATTGACCCACTACTACGAGCTACGCCGGGTTGCTTTTGCGATTTTTCTGGAATATCCTAAGCAAACGTAAGGCGAAAAGTTCGCAACTGCGTTGGAGGCCCTTCCCAGGACCCGCTTAGGGAGCTGTGATGATGAAAACCATGGCTCGAACTTTGGTGTTTTTTTCAGCCGTGCAATTGGTGTTTGCACAACACGGCGGCGGCCCTCCCGTCGGCGCCGGGGGGTCCTTGGTACCCATCTCGCGCAGCCAGCAGGACTTCACTCAGCGGACTTTTAAGATTAACGGCAGGGTGCAGAACGTCCGCCGTGAGCCCCTCCCCGGCGCCAAAATCATGTACAGACCGACTGAGATGGCGGTTGTCGTTCATGAGCTTCACGCCGACGCCCGAGGTGAGTTCAGCGACGAAGTCACAATCAACCGGGAAGGCGAGCTGGGCATTGAAATTGATGTGAAGGCGGAGAAGCGCGGCTATATGCCGGCCCACGAAATCGTGAACTTCGGCACTTCCGGCAATACGTGGAGGCTGACCATCACTTTGCGCGATCTGCATGAGGATGCGGATTTGCTTGTCCAGGAGGAACTGATTGCCGACCTGAGCCCGCGCTTGAAGGAACCCTCCCCGGCCGACGGCTTGTCAGAAAAGTCGGCCAAGGATTATGCGCATGGGGTGAACGAGTTTTTGGTGCAGGGCAATCCCGTCGGCGCGGTTGCCAATTTTGCCAGAGTGGCGGACCGCAATCCTTCCTGCGCGGCATGCAAAACCATGTGGGGGCTGGCGCAGCTAGCCATGAACGATTGGGACGGAGCGGAAGGCAGCTTCCGGGAGGCCATCAAGACGATTCGAAGCGACCCCAGCAAAGCGCGTCCGGACCCCGACATCGCGCTGGGAGTGATGGAGACCTGGCGCCACGATATGAAATCGGCGGCAGAATTCATGTACGAGGCGGTTAAGTTTGCCCCACAAGACCCGGTGGCCCTGCAAGAGCTCGGCCGCACGCAAGTGGCCCTGGAGAACTGGGAAGAGGCCAGCTATCAGCTTCAACAGGCGGAGGATGCCGGCGCCGGCCGGGATGCGCACCTGATGCGCGCGCAGGCCCTGGTCCACCTGGATAGTTACAGGGAGGCTGACGGCGAGTTGACCGCGTACCTCGCGGGCCGGGATGTGAAAAGAATGCCGGCCAACATTCGCCAGCTCTGGCAGGAAATCCAGACTCAGGAAGAACAGGACCGTGCCGCGACGGGCGCCACCTTTAGCATGGAAGACTCCACGAAGGAATTGATTCAGGCCTTTCCCGAGTTGAAAGGGCTTGAGCCCGCGTCCGACCAGACCCTTCTAGCCTCCATTCTCGACCAGACCGGCAAGAGGGTGGAAGATTCTTTCCGCGATTTTCCCAACACCGTATCCGTGGAGCAGATTCACCAGGAAAAGCTGCAACGTCACGGCAAAATCGCAGACAGCCAGGACCAGGAGTTCCATTATCTTTGGCTGATGCAGCCCGATCCCACCGGACCGGGCATCACCGAATACCGGGCGGATATGAGCGGGGGCGTGGCCATACCGAAGGGACTGGATGAGGGCTACATGCTGACCTCCGGATTTACCTCTGCGGCGCTTTACTTTCATCCCTTCTACCGCAGCGACGCCCGATTTCGCTATCTTGGGCGTCAAAACTCGGATGGGAAAGAGTATTACGTCGTGGCCTTCGCGCAGTATCCGGGAAAGGCGCGCATCGCTGGAGGTTTCCGCGTGAACGGCGTCTCCAAGTCGACGTACTTTCAGGGCCTGGCGTGGATCGATGCCCGAAGCTACGAAATCGGCCGCATGCATCAGGATCTTCTGAACCCGCTGCC
>JASIKV010000125.1 GCA_030049455.1 Terriglobia bacterium | reverse complement strand
GCTGTTTCTTTATAAGCAGCGCGGGCGTTGGGGGACCGTTGCGCGCTCGCGCGACACAGGGCTGCACGGCCGCAAGGCGGTCTTCCGCACCCTTCGCGACCTGGTGTTCAGCTACATCGACGAGTACGTGGACGGCTCCGGGCGCATTGTGGGCTACGGCGTCGCCGATCTGCGGACTCTGGTGAAGGGCGATTGGCGACTCTCGCCCAAAAACGTCAAAGAGGTAGAGCGCAACCTGATCAAAATGCCCCACAAGCGCCTGCACACCTCCGATCTGCGGTTTGAAGCAATGCTTCGCAAGTTTCTCGCTTACCGCAAAGAACATCCCACCGGGCCGATATTGTTTTACCCCAGCCGGAAAACGTGGCTGGGAATCCCCCGGGACTGGCGCTTGCAGGGTCCCTATACCAACCCACAGTGAGGTCCGCGCCAAACATTGTGGATTTTTCAACTGTCCTGGATGGTGGTACGATATTGCGCGGGAGGGCTGTTTTAATGAACAACTTAACAGGTTTTGCCCGGGGAGTTGTCTCCGCGCCGATAAGTTGGCGGAATCGATGGCAACCGCTGGTGCTGGCCTATTGCCTGCTGGCGCCGGCATGGGGATTTGGTTCCACACCGCTTTTTCAGTCTTCCTTCCACAAGAACAGCCAGGATTGGTCGGTGGTGCGCGGCTCGGCGGCTTTCGACCCATCGGCCATGCATGAAAACAGTCCCTCCCTGCGCATTGAGCGCGGAGCGGGCGCTGAGGACGCATGCATTCGTCTCGCTCCTGTGGCGCTCACGCTCGGCAAAGCGTACGAATTGAGCGGATGGGTGCGAACGGAGGAATTGGAAGTCCGCGACCTGGACCGCTCGCCCATCGCCACGGGCGCGACGCTCACCATGGCTTCGATGCCCTTCGACGTTCACTCGCAGTCCGTGGGCGGCACGCAAGGGTGGACACGCGTCAGCCTGCTGTTTATTGCCAGCCGCGCCGACGACCAAATCCTTCTGACCGTCGGCAACGGCGGGTCGTTCAGCGGCAAGGCATGGTTTGAGGGGGTACAACTTGAAGAAGCTGCAACCGACGGCGACTGGCCCGCGCGCGAAGCCGTCCAGACCTTCGGCCCCGCCTATCGCTACCCTGCCGCGGGCTGGATTTATCTCCACATCGAAGGGCAGCCCTACGAGCGCGGCTATCAGCACGGGCACCTGATGGCGCGCGAGATCCCCGAGTACCTCGAGCGTTGCGCCGCCGAACTGGGCGACAAGGATCATTGGAGCACTTATCGCACCTCCGCAAATGCGCTGTTCCTTCGCGGATTCGATCAGGAAATTCTGGAGGAAATGCGCGGAATTGCCGATGGAGCTTCCGATGCGGGCGCGCGCTGGCAGGACCGGCGCATTGACCTGACCGACATCGTGGTGGCCAACGTCACGGTGGAGATGGGCGAGCTCGCCTCCGCCGTCACGGTCACGCCGTCAGGGCTTGAGGGCCTGAGCCTCGGCAAGCCCGACTACGCGGAAGGCAGGAGCCGCGACCATTGCAGCGCCTTCGCCGCCACCGGCCCGGCCACGCGCGACGGCAAGATGGTGATTGGGCACGTCACGTGGTGGCCGCTGAATCTGGCCGAACAAACCAACGTGTGGCTTGACATCAAACCCGCCAGCGGCCATCGCGTGCTCATTCAAAGCTATCCGGGCGGAATCGAGAGCGGCACGGACTGGTATCAGAACGATGCCGGCGTGGTACTGACCGAAACCACCATCGACCAGACGCCCTTCAACATTCACGGCACTCCCGTGGCCTATCGCGCCCGCATGGCCGCGCAATACAGCGAGAGCATTGACGACGTGGTGCGCTACCTCGGCACAAACAACAACGGCCTTTACACCAACGAGTGGATCATCGGCGACGCAAAGACCAACGAAATCGCCATCTATGACCTGGGGACCCATCACACCCGGCTCTGGCGCAGCTCCAAAAACGAATGGTTTGAGAACACACCCGGTTTCTACTGGGGCGACAACAATGCCAAAGACCTGAGCGTGCGGCTGGAGAATTACCCCGACCCGCACGGCGACCCGGATTTCATCCCCTACGCCGACGAACCGCGCGACCTCGCCTGGCAGCAGCTTTACCGGAAGTATCACGGGCAGATTGACGAGCAGTTTGGATTTCTGGCGTTCCGAACGCCGCCGCTGGTCAGCAGCTCCACAATGGACGCCAAAGTGGCCACGAGCGACATGGCGTCCCACCTGATGGTGTGGGCTGCCATCGGCAAGCCCAATCAAATCGAGCGTACGCCGCGCAAGTGGGATTCGCCCAAGGATGATGGGCTATATCCGTCGGGATACTATCTGTTCCAGGGCCAAGCCACCCAGACATTACGCGCAGCCATTCAGGCAAACGAGAAAGAACGCCTGAGCGCGGCGCTCGACCCGCCGGCCCGCAAGGTGGCGGAGGATCCCGATCCGCCTTCTTATGAGAAGCGCCTATGGAAAGGCTGGATCCTGCCCGCTTCCGACGCCGACGATTGGTTTGTGGCGGG
>JASIKV010000124.1 GCA_030049455.1 Terriglobia bacterium | reverse complement strand
TTACGCCGTTGCTCGCGATCACCAGCACGGCCGATTCCGCCGTTCCGCCCGGCTGCGTGGGCTGAAAATAAATGCTGACCGTACAAGTGTTATTGCTGCTGGTCGAATCCGGCAGCGAGTTGGGAGCCAGCGGGCACGTATTGCTTTCCACGAAGTCGCCGGCGTCTCCGCCCAACACCTGGATCGTGGAGAAGAGCAACGGCGCGGCGCCCTCGTTCTCAATCTGGAAAGATTGGGCTACCGAAGGCTGGCCCATAGCGGTGGTCGGGAAGGTCATTCCATTAACGACAGAGGCGGGGTTCAGGACCAGCAGCGGCCCCGTGACCGTTCCCGTGCCGCTCAGCCCCACTGTCTGCGGACTTCCGGCGGCATTATCCGGGAAGCTCAGTGTGGCGGATTCGCTCCCGTTGAGGCTGGGCGCGAAGATAACGCTGACCGAGCAAGTGCCGGCCGGCAAAATCGTCTGGTTGCTACAGGTGTCCGACGAAGTAACGTTGCTGAAGTCGAGATAATTTGTGCCCGAAACAGTAACCTGGCCCATCATGAGGCTGGCGTTTCCGAAGTTTGTCAGCGTCATCGACATTGCAGCGCTCGGCGTGCCGAGCGGCACGCTGCCGAAGTTAAGGCTGGTGGGTGAGAATTGCACAAGTGGGCCCGACACCAACTCAATTTTGCTTACATTGGTTGAGTAGTCGCCACTTTCCGCCGGCTGAGTTGTCTGGAAAGCTCCGGGTGTCGTCTGGAAAATGGAACTATTGACGGGTGGGACATAAGCAGTCAAATACGCTTCTCCGTCAGAATCCACGGCGACCGATGGGGAGAGCAGGTTGGTTGTTCCTCCATCGGTCAGATAGCTGGAGAAAACGACAGTCGATCCATCGGGACTCAATTTGAGGATGTACGGAGGCAGCCCCGAGCAACCCACACATGCGTAGAAAGCACCGGAAGTCTCATAAAAGCCCGCTGGGTTCGCTTGACCCACCACACTGACGGAGTCCCAAGGATCAATGCCTGTGCTGGTGACAATTACGACTCCCAGAAAAGTGGAATAGACCAGCGCCGCGCCGGTCGGATCAATCTCCGTGACGAACCCATCATCACACACAGTATTGATCTCGATGCAGGTTGTGATCGCCGCACCGGCGGTGATTGGGAAGTTTGACGAACCCGTTGTGCCTCCCACATACGCGTCGCCGGCGGAGTCTGCGGCGATTCCTCCCGCCCACTCCTGAGTGCTGCCTCCCAGGAATGTCGAGTAGAGTACATTCCCAGAAGGGTCGAACTTCGTCACCACAAGGGCCGGCGCCCCGAAATAAGTACCCCCGATGAGGGGATGACTCGAAGTCGTTTGATAGGCTCCCGAAGTGACTGGGAAGTTCGGAGAATCGGTAAGATCGCTGACATACGCATCTCCAGACGAATCGACGGCAATGGCCGGTCGTGAGCCTTCGACATTGGCGCCTGTTCCTTCGCTGCCTCCGAGATAGGTCCCAAACACCAGGGTCGAGCCGTCGGCACTGAGCTTGGCGACAAAGTCGGTCTCCAGGCCGGTCAATGCACCTGTGCTCGTGTCATAGCCAGGGTTGGTAGGCTGAAATGCGCCCGAAGTTGTGGGAAAGCCGCTGTGCCCATAGGCGTCGGTGGCTGCGGAGCTATAGCCCAAGACGTATGCTTCACCGGAGCTGTCAACCGCGATTCCGTTGCCCATATCATCTGTGTTGATCGGTGTCCCATCAAGGAAGGTCGAATAGACCAGAGTCGATCCGTCCGCGCTGAGCTTGCTTACGAAAGGCAACTGCTGTGTAGCCGGGCAGGGACTGTAGCCACATTCCTGAAGAGCGACCTGCCCGGTGAGCGAGGGGGGCTGAGGTTCAAAGGAACCGGAAGTGGTGGGGAAGCTCTGGGGAGAGGCCTGCGTCCCGCCGGTGACGTAGGCATTGCCGGAACTGTCCACGGCGATGGATTCAGCATAAGTCGTCGCTGTTGAGGAGCCTAGATAGGTCGAGTAAACGAGCGATGACCCGTCGGCGCTGAATTTCGATATAAACCCCTGCGTGCCTCCCGAAAGGCTCGGTTCGTAGCTGTCGGGAGTGGTCGGAAAATCGAGCACGCCGGCCACGTATCCGGTGACGTACGCGCTGCCGTTGCTGTCCACGGCGATCCCCGTGCCGACCGTGGCGACTTCAGCGCCGCCCAGGTAAGTGGCATAGGCGATTGTGGGGTCGATGACGAGAGTTCGGGAGCGGTCATAAGATCCTATCTCAAACCCAACTCTGTTGCCCGCCAGCAGCTTGAATCTGCCGGCGACGGCCCGCCGCGTCGCACCTTGGCCCTGGTAGATGATCGGCTTCTGCAGCTTCACCGCTTCCCGGCCCGCATCGCCATGCGGCACGGCGCCGCGCGCCGGAGCCATCGACACCACAATGTCGCCGTCAGTTCCCAGGTGCAGGCGCGCTTCCCCGCCCACCTCGATGACCACACGGCTGGGGTCCGCTCCCGGAGCTACCACCAAGTCATACTCGAGTTGCTGGGGATTACCATGAAATATGGCGTCTATGCCCGGATACAAGTTCTGATATTCGACCTCGGCATAGTTTGGTATTTTGGTGTGCCACTGCGCAGGGTCACTGCCGAGAAAATAGTTCGTTATGGCGGCTAACGGGCGTCCGCCTGTGACTTGAGTATTGGGGTCGGTATTGGTGAATTGCAACCGGAGCACGGAGGAAAACTTACTCTGCTGCGGCAAGCCCGCGGATGTGGATCTCCCCCCTGTATTTGTATCAGGGCAGGCAAGCTTCAGGAGCGCGCCGTTTTGCGTCAGATAGAGCGAGTACGCGGGCCCGCGGGACATGAACTTTACGCGCGAATCAGTCTGCCCTTGATTGGCTTCGAACCTCAAGGGCAGTTCAGCATACTTTTTCATGGCCTGCTCACGCGCGGCTGCAGATGTAACTGCCGCCGGCGTGGTCTGCGCGCGCAGCGGGTGCGGGGCGAGCAGCAGCCCCGCCGCAAGCACGCTGGCCACACCGATGGCTCGCGCCAGTTGATTTTGCGACGCGAGCGGATTTTGCGAATCGAGAGCCAATTTGCTCATAATGGCCTCATCGCGCCGAACGCCTTTTGGGAGTGCGGTCCCGCCTGGGCGGGACCGCACTCCAAAGCGCTTCGCGTACCTCCTTATGTCCCGTGAACAACAAGCCTGCAAAATCTTCGCCGGCCGCGAACCTTTCGTGGCACGGGCATCCTGCCCGTGACGGCTGTAGCGGCGCTCTATGAGCGTCGCATTTTATGGGGCTTGTCCGTCGGCGGACGGACAAGCCCTGCGACGGTCGATAGACCGCCGCTACAGATTGGAAGGCCGTGCCACGATTTCCATGGGCTTCGCGGGTGGCGCATATATCCCGGTTTAAGTATGCGGCCCGGACCTCGTGCCGCCAAGCGTTAGCCTGACGCAGACATAAAATTCAATGTCTGCGCCACCCCCGTCGGCCATGTCGCGCCGGAGGTGTATCCAATCATGAACTAAAGGTGATCGTCACACTGACCGCGATTGACTGGCCGATCGTCACGGGGACGGAGCCGCCTGGCAAATTACTGTTGCTGGTAAACGAGTCCACGGGGAGAGTGCTGGGGAACGCGCAATTCGCCAGGGTGGGAGAACTCGTGCCGCAAGCTGCTCCCGCAAGGGTCGCCACGACTGCGATGTTCCCTGAATTTGTGGCCGGGATGGTTCCAGACAACTGAAAACCACCTGTGTTTGTCGCCGCGGCTAAATTGCACGACAGGAATGGCAGTTCGACACTCTCCCCACCTGCCGCCGTGCAAAGGATGCTATTTGGGCCGCCAATTATGCAGCCTCCGAACGGATCCCCCAGGGATGCTGCGTTAGTACTGCAAGGGCCATTCGGGTCGCTGGAAATACCCGCCAGGCCGGCCGGCCCGCCGAGCAGGATCATCCAAGACCCCGGTGGCGCTACGGCGATGCCGGTCATCAGGTCCTGCAGAAGCACAACTCCGCCGGGCAGATGGGTGGTGGCAATCGTGAAGCCCGGGTCGAGGGAGTTATCAAACTCGACGTGCCGGGCCAGACTGCCATCTTTATTTTTCACTTCGATAACCCAGTGGCCGTGGACTTCGATCGCGGTGCTTAATCCCTTGCCGGGGGCCTTGGCCTGTGGCTTCGTTGCTGTCGGCGCTTGCATGGCCTGGGGCTGCGCCACGGGTGGGGTCGATTGCGGCTTGTCGGTCGGCCGCTGCGCGGGAGCGCTTTCCACCCAGCTTAATGCTGAAATAAACAGCAGTGCCACAATGGCGAACGTGGGCAACCAGCGCCCGGAAATCCTTGGCACGGAGGAGAGCGCGCCCCACACTGTTTTCTTGTGTTCTCGGGCATCCATCGGAGTTCTCCTTTCCAAATCAGTACAACTTGACGTCGAGCGTTTACCGCCTATTGACCGCAGGGCTTTGAAACTGACTACGCAGCCCTGTAGCAGAAAGTGTTCGGCCGTCGGCGCTTTCCGGGGCACGCACCGGCGATTCCAGACTTGTGTGGCCACCAGCTACGGTCTGTTCCCGAGGGAGCGAACTGTGAACGAGCCCACGGGGCGTCTTTCGGTACAGAAGCAGCAAAATCAAGTGTGCGGGCGCATATAGCACGACCGCAGCGAAAACAATGCTGATGGTTATGTGCAGGGGTAGCGGCCCAAGCTGGCGACCCCAGAAGGGGTCGCGGAAGGCAAAGTCGATGTTATCGAACGGGTTCGTGAACCGGCCAATCAGTAATGCTGCCAAGGTTATTCCGCATTGCAGGACCCAGGCGCGCCGGTCGTACCCGATTCTGGAGAGCGCCCACAAGAGCACCACTGGCACAAGGACATGGTGGAAAGATAGAAGGCGAACCCAGAGCGGGATGTGCGTGGCCCGCAGGAATTGTACGCCGCCAAAGAATGGGCGGTTCACAAATATAAGAAATGCGGCGTCGAGCGTCCAAATAAGGCTGACTACAGGCGTTGCAACCGCCTGACTAGAGAGCAGCAGACGATTGCGCGTCCACAGCCCCGCGCACGTTAAGAGGACGGCCAAATCACAAAGCTGTAGGAAATTGACCGCTCCCCAAACTCGCCAGTAGGCAGGAACCCAAAGCGCCAGCCACACCAGTGCACCCCATCGAATCGCTTGGGGTATGCCCCGTGGGCATGCTTCACTCTTGGCTATCATTGCGACTGCTCCTCGTGAAGCCGAAAATCTCTCTATCGCGCCAACCTCCGTTGAGTTCGCCGCCTTCGCGCGACCCCACCTGAATCAGCAGGAGGGGAGCCTCCGAGATCTCTCCCTCCCTTGTCTGGTGAAAGAGGGTTAAATAGGAAACAGATAACCCGCCCGACGCACGCAGAAACAGCAGCTTGTAATAGAGTGGGCGACGCCCGGTTCACCCAGATACGGGCGGATTCTGCGTCCCGACGCGCCGGGAGTCAATGAACGGAAGCTAATTTTTATCTAATTTTTTTCTAAACGCTTGGCTTGTGTGAGTTGGGGCGGGAATTGAGGCCTTGTGGCATTGCGTGGCAAGGGCACCCTGCCGTGATGCCGAGACGGCGTGGGGTGGTGGGTCAGTTTGAATTCTGTGGCGGCGAGTTTATCCGTCAGCCGACGGACCAAATGGCGGCATAAAGCCGCCTCTACTTCAAACTGCACCACTACCAAACGCGACGCTCATATAGGGCCGCTACGGCCGATGGCGGCTGTTTACGCTAGGTAAGTAGCCTTCAGTCTAGCGCTGAGCGAATCCGATCCGGGTCTCCTTCTGCTCGAAAATACAATCAGTTGGAGTTCCTCTCGCGGAACGCCTGCCTCTCAAGCCGATGCTCCCCTCCACCCTAAGCTGGGACGGGCGACTTTTGCTCGAAGGTCTTTCCTGGAGCAATTATTCCAGGTTGGGCTCGCGGCTTAGGCATGCCGGCACCAGGATCGACGTATTGCTGGAGGCTCAATTTCGAGATAAACTATTGAAACTAATGCGAGTAGCAATTCGCGAAAGTGGCGGAATTGGCAGACGCGCCAGACTTAGGATCTGGTCCCGCAAGGGGTGGGGGTTCGAGTCCCCCCTTTCGCACCAAATTTCTCCGGGTTGTGTTACACTTCGCCCGCTTTACGTTTAAAGTGGCGCCTTATGCCCCCAGCCGCCGAGGCCAAGCAAAAGCTTCGTGAAATCTGCCGCGTTGCTGCGCGCGTGTTTTACGCGAAAAGTTACGATGGCGCATCCATGCAGGACATCGCCAAGGCGGTGGGCCTGACCAAGGCAGGTCTTTATCATCACGTGGGCAGCAAGGACCGCCTGCTGTACGAAATCCAGAATTACGGCATGGACATTCTGGATGAAAACGTGCTCGCGCCGCTCAAAGACCTTACCGACCCGCGCGAAAAACTCCGCAAGACCATCGTCGGGCACAT
>JASIKV010000123.1 GCA_030049455.1 Terriglobia bacterium | reverse complement strand
ATCAATGCGGCGGTTGGAGGCTTGTGCTCCGCCGCCGCCGCCGGCGCCGCCGAAGAGCCCGCCCAAGGAATTTGACTGATCGAACAAGGGCGAGCCGATCGTCCCATTGCGCGGGCCCAGGTTAACATCATTAAACAGGTTCCGGGCGTTGGCGCTGAAGGTAAGACTGAAGCGTCGGTTGGAGGCTTGGTTTCCGCCGCCAAACATGCCGCCCCCGCCGCCTCCGTTCAAGCCCCCGGGGCCAAGGCCCCCGCCTCGTCCACCACCCCCGCCGCCGCGTGGACCGCCTCCACCACCCATGCCGCCATAGCCCCCCCCACCGCGTCCACCTCTTCCTCCGGCGTTGCCGGCGCGCTGAACTTCCTTTCCGAAGCTGATGGTTTTGCTTAACCGGAGGTTGAAGGTGAATTGCCCCGGATTCTGGAATCCGTAGGGTGGGATTATGGATTGCGCAGTGGCCGGCGCAGTATTGAATGTGCCGAGCGACGTAACCACAACGTTGCTGCCCGTTGTCCCCGCAGCCGCCAGCGCCGGGCGGGCATTGAATGTGCCGGTGCCAAACAAATCCTGCGCCACTGTGACGCTGAAGGGCGAACCCGTGGCCGCGACCAGGAACGGGCTCAGGCTGAATCGATGTGGCAGGTTCCAATTGCCAATCAGGAAGATCCGGTTACGGACGTCGAAGGGCGCGCGGCCGTAATTCTGCGCGATGTCGTAGGGGTTCATTACCAAACCGCCGTTGTTTCCGTTGGAATCCGAGTCGGCGTACCCGAGGGTGTAGTATCCCGTCAGCGAGAGCTTGCTGTTGATCTGCGTATTTGCATTGATGATGAACTGACTTTGATTAAAGAGGCCCGTGGACTGGAAATCGTAGATGTTCCCCGCGTTATTGCCATAAGGCCGGACCGCTGTAGCAGCCGTGGGGTCCCCCAAAGGAAACGTTCCAGGAATGGGTGCGTTAATGTCATTCGTCAAAAGCTGATGGGTTCCGTGGGAATTCAGGTACGTAAAGGTCACTTTGGCGTAGCGGGTAAGTTGCTGCTCCAGGCTGAGGGCTCCCTGCATGATGTAGGGCGCGCGGAAATTGGGGTCGATTTGGTAGCGCGCGAGAGATTCCTGATAGCCCGCCAGGCTGCTGATGCTGGGGATCATCGGGAAGAAATCGGGTGAAGGAACCAGGTATTCCTGCTGAGTCGTGCCGTTCAGTCGCTCGGCTTGAAGGATAAGGGATTCCGGAAAGCGGTCGTAGAAAATCCCTCCGCCGGCTCGGACCACGGTTTTTGCCGCGCCCCCCTTGCCCTTGTTCAATCCCCAGGCAATGCCTAGGCGCGGGGCAAAATCAGAATGATCGGGAATTCCATTTTGCGACTCCCAGCGCAGGCCCAGGCTGAGCGTCACGTTGGGCCGCAGCTTCCAGTCATCCTGGGCAAACAGCCCCACGTCGAGCATGTTCACGATGCTCAAGGGTTCCCCGGTGGCGATCAGAAACTGCGTCGGCCCGCTGGTCTCACAGTTTGCCCCGCCGGCGTTCTGGCAGGCTTGCAGATTCTGTTCCGCTACCTGGTAGGAGGTCTGCGGAGCCGGCGGCGTGCACTGGGAAGTCAACACCAGGCAGGGAAACGTGAATGTGGCGTTGAAGTTGGCATTGGAGCTGTTGGAATCATGGAAGTCCCGCAGCCGGCCGCCCACCACCAGAGTGTTCTTGCCGATGAAAAAGGAAGTCAGGTTCTGAACTTCATAATGATTTTGCAGGTCGGTTGAGGTTCCCGTGGAATTGCCCCCGTCCGTGAACGCTCCCTGCACGGCGATCGTGGGAGCGATAGTCTGCGGAACGGTTGTGGCGTCATCATGCAGGTATTGAAAGCGAAATTGATTCAGCCGCTTGGCGCCGAACACCTGGGTGTCGCTGACCTGCACGGTATCTTCAAGGCTGTGCGTGTTGATTCCCTGGTCGGCAAGGAATGTGGTACCGCCCGACGGCCCCACACCGCTGTTATGAAAATTGTTGTCATAGAACTGGTAGCGAACCGAAAGCACGTTGTACGTGCTCAACTGCAGGTCAACGCGCGGGCTCAGATTGGTCAGCGTGCGCGGGCTGGCTACCGCCTGGCTGATGGGAACCTCCTCGAGCGTTGTGGGGTCCAGGTCGAACGTGTTCACCACCGATTCATCGCCAATGTCACGCCGGAAAAAGCTGAAAAAAAAGGAAGCCTTCTTGTCGATCGGCCCGCCCACGTTGGCGTTATAAAAGTCCGTGTGGTAGCCCGGTTCCTGCACCGCGAAGGGGTTGCGAGTATTAAAGGGCGAGGCGTTGATGTCACCCATCACCTGTCCGTGGAATTTGCTCGATCCCGGCCGCGTGGTGATTTCGATGCGTCCGTATCCCACCTTGTCATACTCGGCTGAAAAGGGGTTCTGGTTGATGCGGATTTCCAGAATATCCGCCTTGGGGGGAAGCTGGCCGGCCGTGAATCCATCGACATAAATTTGGCCGCCGTTGGGGCCGGCGGAAGGTCCGGCAAGCGCTTCCAATTCCGATTGCAACTCATCGGGATCGTCGGACAGCGCGTTCAGGTCTTCGCCCTTAATCACAATTGAGTTTGCGTTCTCTGTGGGATTCACGCTTACCTGCGTGGTGGAGTCCGTCACCTGAACCTTTTCAACCTCTTCGAGAATCTTGAGTGAGATATCAACCTTGAGGGTTTTGCCGGCAGTGACTTGCACAGCCTCCTGGTCAAAGGCTTGAAATCCCCTGGCGCGGGCGTGCACGGTGTAGCTTCCTGGAGTCAATCCGCTGATGTCGTACGATCCATCGGGATGAACGGTGCCCGCTTTAGTCTGCCCGGAGGGTGAAACAGCCGTGACCCGCGCGCCCGGAACAGCGGCGCCCGAAGGGTCGGAAATCTGTCCATGGACCGCGCCAGTAGAATTCTGCGCGAGAAGTTGGCCCGGTGAAACCAGCCAGAAAAGAAGCAGAGCCACAAGTGGCGCGCGCGCCTCCCAATTCCCAAATCTCATTCCATCTCCTCAGATTGCGCCACGGCTCAACGGCTTCGTGCCCCGCTTGCGGGTTTGGCCTCTCCTGAAACTTCTGGAGGCGGTGTTTGCTTCCCCAGGGTGAGAGGATTGATTGGGAAGCTTAAGAAGCGTGCCATTGCGACGCCCTAACCTTGCATGTCACCGGCGTTTTCGTTCCATCACTCAGACGTATTGGTCCAGCGTGGGGTTTCATGGATTTCACATATCCTGCAACGATCAGGACTGCAACTGCGTGAAATCGCGCAGTCAGATTACTTCTCCTCCACCTGTGGCCAGTGCCAATGACTCGTTACGAGCTTCCAAGCGGGGATTTGGAAGGGTGATCATATTTCGATGAGTAGAAGCCTTCCACCTTTAGTTTCAACAACTTCTGGGGATATGCCAATAATAGGGCATTCGCCACTTACCGGGGAGAGAATGAACCTGATCCCTGCTCTTTTGCATTTCCCATAGTTCAATTACAAACTGTGGTCCTTTGTTTTCATACATATCCGCGGATTCACCTTAATTTTTTAATGCTCGCACTGTTGTCAATCGCCAAATGACTTGCCGGACTACCAACATTCTGCTACTTCGGAGGCATGCACAATGCCTCCTTTAAGTCATTAAAGCAATTTTTGGTCCAATTTGTCCGAAGCCCTGCGCGATGATGTATTCCGATCAGGAAGCGGGTCAGGAAAGCTGTGCCTTGTGCGTCCAGACCTTCTGGAAGGCCCTGACGTACTGGTCGATAATGTCATCGGCCTGGTCGTAAAACAGAGGCAGGAAGATGTGCTGCTCGTTGATGTAATCATCGCCGGGCATGGAAGCCGGAATGGCCGGCGGATGGTGCCACCACTTGGACTCAGAATAAATTGTCAGCTTGTGCTGCTCGGGATAGACCCAGGTTGAGACGCCGACGCCCTCCGCCTTCAGCGCCTTCACCAGCGCGTCGCGCGAAAAGCCTGCCTTGGCGGAGTCGAGCAGCAGCATGTTGGCGTGATAATAGACGCGCTTCTGGTCCGGCCTAAGGCGAGGCTCGCTCAGTCCCGCCAATTGAATCAGAGGATCGTTCTGACGGCGGACGTTCTTTTCAACCAAAGCATTCACGGCGTCGAGTTTCCGAAGTTGCATGCGCCCCACGGCTGCCGAAAACGGGTGCATGCGATACTTCTGGCCGAATCCCGTTCCGTGATACTTGTGCACGGGACTGCTCTCCGGAAATTTGTCCGCCGCTAGATACTCGCCGAAGGCCGTGGCTCGCTCATAGTGCAGTTCGGTGTGATACATCCCCATGCCGCCCTCGACGGTGGGCAGGCACTTGCTCGCCTGAAAACTGAATATAGCCAGGTCGCCCCACGTGCCCATTTTCTTGCCCTGCATGCTGGCGCCATGCGCGTGCGCCGCGTCTTCAAGGACGATCAGGTCCTTCTCCTTTGCAAAATCACGAATGTGGTCCATCTCGCACGGCAGGCCCCAGGAGTGCATGGGAAATACCGCGCGAGTTCTTGACGTCAGCTTTCGCTTTGCATCCTCAAGGTCAAATGTACCCGTGGCGGGGTGAATGTCAATAAAGATGGGCACGTAGCCGAAGAACCGCATCGCCAGACAGTCCGTGGGGAAATCGTACGACGGCACCATAATCTCGCTGCCGGGTTCGAGGTCGATGGCGAAGAACATGCTCGTAATGGCCGCAGAGCCATTAATGTGCGCGCGGAGAAAGGGAATGCCCGTATATTCCTGCCACTCTTTTTCGAAAAGAGGCAGCTCCTCATAGAATTTGTCCGTATCGATCAGCCGATGGAGCGCATCCTTCTCCGCCTGTCCGTAGCGCGGCCAGCGGGTGAGCTCCTCAAACTTGTCCTGAGGGAAATTGACAGTCTGCGCGCCGCCCAGGACGGCGAGCGACTCCGCCGCACGAGGCTTTGCGGCCAATCCCTCCGGCATGGCCAGCCCCAGCAATGCCGCACCGCTGTTCTGCAGAAAGTTTCTGCGGCTTTCACTGGTTTTTTCTCCAATGTTGTT
>JASIKV010000122.1 GCA_030049455.1 Terriglobia bacterium | reverse complement strand
TGCTCCCAGGTGCGATTGACAAACACGCGCGCCGTGAGCGGATTGTCGCGCGAAGTAAGCCAGTTGGCGAAATCCAGGCGCGTGGCGCGCCGCCCTCCCGTATCCAATTTGCCCAGGAAAATCGGAATCGCGGGCTGAACGATTTTGCCGGAATCGTCCATCCAGTTTCCGCGCGGCAGGATGCGAGTTTCGCGCGGCGCGACGGCCACGGTCACCAGGCAGCGCGGAATCGACGCCTCAAGCATCAGTTGCTGCGACTCTACCTTTTGCACCGCGATGAAGGAGGGCAGCAACTGCGGCTCGGACCACTGGAAATGCTCTCGCAGGGTCGCGGCCTGTTCCTTCGTGCGCTTTTCAGGCGCGACCTGGAGCGCTTTCAGAACGTCGCCGGGCATGCCGTCGCGAACTCCCATGCGCGTCAGCTTGTCCGTATCAATCTTCAGGCCGGCATCCACGCCCGAATCGCCCAATTCCGGCCAGGAATATTGCGCGCTCGACAGGGCCAGGCGGAATCGGCCGATGGTGGCGCGCCGCAGCGCGGCATCCTGATGCAGGAGCACGGTGATGACGCTGGCTCCGCTGGTCTTCACCGGACGCTCAAAACGCAGCGCCAGGAATGGGCTCTTGCCGTCTTCGCTGTCTTCCGCCCACCCGGTCCTGGGATCGCCGTCGATCGCCGCCATGGGCGGGTGGCCTTCGGTTTCACCGGTTCCATTTGTGGTCGCGAGTACAAAAGGCGCCTTCACGGCAGGCTGCTTGCCATCGGTTGAAACTTTTGCTTCCACTTCCGTCAAAATGAACCGGTCGGAGCCGCGCCCCAAGCGATTCCCCGGCAGGCTTTCGTCCTGGATGACGTGCACGCCCAGCTCCGTCCACGTTCCCGCACCCGGACGGAAGCTGACCGTGTAGGTTTCATTGTCAGGATTCGGCCCGCTCGCCACGACCAAGCCATTTCCAGGGCCGCGATGGAAGTTCAGAGAGCCCGCGCCATCGGTGATGTAAATGTTGCTGTCCACCGGCTCGTCGTTATAAATCGTGAGCACCGCACCGTGAGCCGATTCCGCCGCGAATGGCCGCTGGTATTGCCACTTCAATTTGCCTGCCTGGAAGTCCGCCAGCAGCGCCTGCTCCCATGCCGCCTGCTGCGATTTGATTTCGCCGGTCTTGGCGTCGAGCGCGGCTTGCGCGGACTTCAAATCCGCGTCGAGCTTCGCAACTTGCCGGCTTTGGTCCTCGCTCGGAAGCTGGACAGTCGTCCATGCGTCTTTGCCCTGGCCGGGGAGAAGTCCCTGCTCCTTGATGTCGGCAAAGAACGCCTTCATCGCGTAAAAGTCTTCGGACTTGATGGGATCGAATTTGTGGTCGTGGCACTCGGCGCAGCCCGTTGTCAAACCGAGCCACACAGCGCTGGTGGTGCGCACGCGGTCTGAGCCATATTTGGCCAGGTACTCCTTGTCCTGCACTCCGCCTTCCTGGGAAGTGCGCAGAATGCGGTTGTAGGCGGACGCGACTTTCTCCTCCGTTGTGGCATTGGGCAGCAGGTCACCGGCAAGCTGCTCGCGGGTGAATTCGTCAAACGGCATGTTGTCTCGAAACGCCTTCAACACGTAATCGCGATAGGGCCAGGCCGGCTGCGGGTTGTCGCCGTGATAGCCGCGACTGTCCGCGTATCGCACTGCGTCAAGCCAGTGCATGGTCTCCATCTCAGCGTAGCGCGGCGAGGCGAGCAGGCGGTCCACCAGCTTGGCGTAAGCATCCGGAGATTTCGAGGCGATGAATTGCTCCACTTCCTGGGGACTGGGCGGCAGGCCGGTCAAATCAAGCGTCACGCGCCGAATCAGCGTGCGGCGATCGGCTTCGGGCGAAGGCTGCAAACCGTCCTTTGCGAGGCGCGCCTGAATGAACGCATCGATGGGATTCACGACCAGCGCGGGATTTTCCACGTTCTCCGGCACGGCGGGGCGCTTGATCGGCTGAAAGCTCCAGTGGCCTTCGTACTTCGCGCCTTCCTGCACCCACTGGCGGATGGTTTCCTTCTGCGCCTGCGTCAAGGTCTTGTGCGCGTATTCGGGCGGCATGATTTCCGACGGATCGCTGGCGAAAATTCGCTTGATGATTTCACTCTGGTCGGGCTTGCCGGGAACGATGGGAATGCTCCCGTCGGCCAGCGGCTTCAGCGCCTCCTCGCGGATATCGAGACGCAGGTCCATCATCCGCGAAGTCTTGTCCGGACCGTGGCATTTGAAACAAGTGTCCGACATGATGGGGCGTATGTCGCGGTTAAAGCCCACTTGAGCGCTTGCCGCGACCGGCGGGATCGCGGCGGCAAGGAGGGTCAGGCTAAGAAGACGGAGTTTCATCGATCACCCATTAACCGGCGTAGCGGCGGCTTTACGCCGCCATCTGGCGATCTCGCCTGGGCGGGATCGCCGCTACGAACTGAAGTTGTACCGCAGCCTAATTTCGGACCAAGCGACTCTCTCAACGAAACGTTTCGATTTTACATTTTTACGCTTCGT
>JASIKV010000121.1 GCA_030049455.1 Terriglobia bacterium | reverse complement strand
GGCCAAGATGGGGACTCCTCAAATCTTATTTTTGCAGTGGCAAGCTAAGCTGAAATCTGAATATAGCATGAAAATGGTGGTGGCATGGGTATCATGGCCATGACTGCACACGGGCATGGATGCCCGTGCCACGGAGCTCCTTGCAATTCCTGCCGCGCAGGGGCTATACTTACTTTGGCAAGCGCATTGAGTGGGCGAAAGCCCACTTTTTTGTTAGGATGCGTGTCGAGTTCGCCTGGTTGCGGACTCGCCACCGGCGTGGTATGCGTTGCCGCCGGGTTCGATGGTGGATTTGGAAAAAATCCGGGAGATGGCGGAGCGCGTTGCGGCCTCCGAGGGTCTCCATCTCGTCGATGTGGAGATGAAGGGCGGCAGGTCGAATGGGCTGCTGCGGGTCTATATCGACAAGGCAGGCGGAGTCTCCCACGGCGATTGCCAGGTGGTGAGTGAGCAACTGAGCGCCATGCTGGATGTCGAAGATCCCCTCCCCGGGCGCTATGTGCTGGAGGTTTCGTCGCCGGGGCTTGACCGGAAGCTGACCAAGCCGGGCGACTATCAATATTTTGCGGGAAGGCGCGCGCGCCTGATTCTGAAAGAAGCGCTGGGGAACCAGAACGTTTTTGAGGGCCGCCTGGCGGGATTCGAAAACGGCCGGGTGCGACTCGACCAGGGCGAGCGCGGCCTGCAGGAACTCGAGTTTGAAAACATTCGGAAGGCGCAGTTGGTGGTTGAAATCAAGTAATCAGCCGTCGGTTGCCGGTTCTCAGTCATGACCTTCGCGGCGCACGCCGCGATTTTTGAACTGAAAACTGATGACTGAGAACCGATGACTGTCTTTTTGCCCGAGGTAAAGCGAGTGAGCACAAGTCTCTTATATCAAACGATTGACCAGTTAAGCCGCGAGAAGGGCATCGACGCCCAGATCATCATCTCTGCCGTCGAAGACGCCATTCTGGTGGCCACGCGGAAGTATTACAAGACCACCGAGGACCTGCAGTCACACTTCAACAAGGATACTGGCGAAGTGGAAGTCTACGCGGTGAAGAAAATTGTGGAGGCGGTCGGCGACCCGGACCACGAGATCAGCCTGAAAGACGCGCAGAAGCTGAACGCGGAAGCGGCCGTCGAGGGCGAAGTGCGGATCCGCAAAGCCACCGACGTGCTGGGCCGGATCGCTGCGCAGGCCGCGAAGCAGGTGATTTTCCAGAAAGTCCGCGAGGCCGAGCGCGACACCGTCTACGCGGAATACAACCAGCGTGTGGGCGAGCTGGTGAACTGCACGGTGAAGCGCATGGAAGGCCCCGACGTGATTGTGGACCTGGGCCGCACGGAAGCGCGCATGCCGCGCAAAGAGCAGTCGCGGCTTGAGACCTATCAGATTGGCGACCGCATTCGCGGCGTCATCAAGGAGGTTGACCGCGCGGCGCGCGGCCCGCAGGTGGTCGTCTCGCGCGCCGACGCTCTGCTGGTGCAGAAGCTGTTCGAAATGGAAGTTCCGGAAATCTACGACTCGACCGTGGTCATCAAGGCCATCGCCCGCGAGGCTGGCGAGCGCACCAAGGCGGCCGTGTATTCCAAAGACCCGGATGTGGACTGCGTGGGCGCCTGCGTGGGCATGAAGGGCATGCGGGTGCAGTCGATTATCCGCGAATTGCGCGGCGAGAAGATCGACATCATCGAGTACAACGAAGACCCGCTGGTGTTCGCCGCGAATGCGCTGAGCCCGGCGAAGATCAACCACGTTTCCATTCTGGACATGCAGGAAAAGCACCTGGAAGTCATCGTCGATGACTCGCAACTGTCGCTCGCCATCGGCAAGAAGGGGCAGAATGTGCGGCTGGCGGCCAAGCTGCTGGGCTGGCACATTGACATCAAGAGCGAAGAAGAGAAGCGGCAGGAGATTGAATCGCAGATGGCCGCGATGGCTCTGCGCGGCGCGCCCATTTCCGAACTGGCGGGTTTGGGCGACAAGACGCTGCAAAAGCTGCGTGAAAGCGGGATCGAAACCGTCGAGCAGTTGGCGCAGAAGACTCCGGAAGAGCTCATGCAGATTCAGGGCGTGGGCGAAAAGACGGTGGACCGCATCCGCCGCGTGGTGACGGATTACTTTGAGCGCGACCAGTCGGGCGCTGCACCCGGCACGGACGCCGAAGCCCCCGCCGAACTGAAAGAAGGCGAGGCGGAAGCCCCTGCGGAGGCGGCCCAGGCTCCGGCGGCAGAGTCCGGAGCAGAAGCAGGACCCACGGCGGCGGAAAGCGTATCAGAAGCCGGCCCTGCCGAGCATGCGGAAGCCGCTCCGGCAGAAGATAGCGGCGAGTCCGATTCAAAGAGTGAGGCCCCGGCGTCCGGTGATCCCAGCCCGGACGGGGCAGGAGGTGAAGAAAAGTCATAAAGGCTGCAAAGGCTCTTCTCGATCCGGCCGGCAGATTTCCACCGCTCGATCGCGGGCGTGGGCAGGGGAACTGGAAACGTACGCATGGGAAAGATCAGAATCAACGAATTGGCGCGTGAGCTGGAAGTGAAAAGCAACCTGGTGCTCGAGTATCTCGAGGGACTGGGAATTAACGACAAGAAATCTCACTCCAGCGCGCTTGACGATGACCTTGCCGAAAAGGTGCGCGCACATTTTCGGTCCGAGGATGATGCCGCGCCTGAGCTTGCGCAAGCCGCTCCCGCACAGGCCCCGCCGCCTCCGCCGCTCGCGCCTGTTGCGGATGTTGCGCCTCACGCCGTGGGTGTGCCTGACCTGAAGAAATTGCACGATGTTGCCGCGGAGCTTCATCCCCTGACGCGTTCCATTGCGGACATTAAGGCGACGGCGCGCAAAGCGGTGGTCGTGCCCAAGCCGGTCGCTGCACCCGCTGCCGCCGGGCCGGTTACTTCGCCCGCCGGCGCCAAGGGCGTGCCTTTGGTCGAGCGCCCGCTGGATCGGCCTTTGACGGCCGCCCCCGGCGTTTCTCCCGCTGCGGCGATGGGCGCTTCCGGGCTTGCCTCCGCCAAGGCGGTTCGCCGCGGCCCGGCAATTCCACCCTCCAAAGGCGCGGAAGGTTCGACCGCCCCCGTGGCGCGTGCAAGTGCGTTGCAGGATCTTGCCTTGCCTGCCAGGTCCGGGGAACTGCCTCTGGTGCCCTCTGCGGGCGCTCAAGCGCGGGGTGGGGCGCGTCCTCAAAGGTCCCTGCGAACCAGCCCGGGCGCAAACCAGCCGATTTACGCTCCCGCAGCAATGCCCAAACCCGCACCGGCGCGTCCGCTTGCCCCACGCCGTCCGGGTGAGCCGCGGCCGATGCATCCCACCTCAGCGCATCCGGTGGCGGGCGCGGGTGTGGCGGCGGGTGGACCCGCCCCGGCACGCGCTCCGATGGGCCGGACGGCTCCGCCCATGCTGCGACGCGGTTCGGCTGCGGCACTGGCCCCTCCCAAGCCGGCGATTCCGGAAGAAATTCCCATCACGCGCAAGATCACCATCAGTGAAGGCATCGCCATTAAGGAGCTCTCTGAAAAGCTGGAAGCGCGCGCCAAAGACGTGATCAAGAAGCTCCTGGACAAGGGAATTTTTGCCACCATCAACCAGACTCTCGACGGTCCGACGGCGGTGGAGGTTGCGCGCAGCTTCGGTGCGGAAGCCACGATTGTCAGCTATGAGGATGAGGTCTTTCAGGAAGTCGGTGAGACCGATCGGCCGGAGGACCTGCGCCCCCGGCCGCCGGTGGTCACGGTGATGGGCCACGTCGATCACGGTAAGACGTCGCTGCTTGACGCGCTGCGCGAAACCAACGTGGCCGCGCAGGAAGCGGGCGGAATTACGCAGAGCATCGGCGCCTATCAGGTGGATGGGCAGGGACGGAAGGTGACGTTCATCGATACGCCCGGCCACGAGGCCTTCACCCTGATGCGGGCGCGCGGCGCTCGAGTTACGGACGTTGTGGTGCTGGTGGTGGCGGCGGATGACGGCGTGATGCCGCAGACCCTGGAAGCCATCAACCACGCGCGCGCGGCCAAGGTGCCGATTGTCGTGGCCATCAACAAGATCGACAAGCCTGAGGCCCAGGTGGAGCGTGTGAAGCGGCAATTGGCGGACCACGATTTGATGCCGGAAGAATGGGGCGGGCAGACGGTGACCGTGGAGGTTTCCGCCAAGCAGCGCAAGAACCTGGACCTGCTGCTGGAAATGATTCTGCTGGT
>JASIKV010000120.1 GCA_030049455.1 Terriglobia bacterium | reverse complement strand
AGGTCTGCCCATCTCGCTTGGAACCGCCACGGACCCCTACCAGCCCGCAGAAAAGCAGTTTGAAATTACCCGGCGCATCCTTGAAGTCTTCGCCGAGTTTCAGGGGCTGGACCTATCGATTACCACCAAGTCGGTCCTGGTTCTTCGCGACCTGGATTTGCTCAAAACGCTGGCGCGCAAGCATCGCTTCAGCATCCACATGACCATCACCACGCTCGATGAGCGCCTGGCGCGACTGCTGGAACCCAAGGCTCCCGCGCCCGCGCAACGCCTGGAGGCGATTCGCAAGCTGGATGAGGCCGGAATCCGCGTGGGCGTGAACGTCATGCCCATTCTGCCCGGGCTGAATGACGCTCCGCGCATGCTCGAGGCTCTGGCCGCTCGGGCCGCGGCGGCAGGAGCGCGCGGGCTCTACGCCAGCGTACTGTTTCTAATGCCCTCGGCCATGAAGCACTTTATGCCGTTCCTCAAAAGGGACTTCCCGCATCTCGCCACTCACTACCGCCGGCTCTATGCGCGTTCAGCTTACCTGCGAGGCGAGTATCCGGAGAAAATCTCAAAATTCATGGCCGGCTTGCGCGTTCGCTACGGGCTGAACGGCACACGAACTGAACTGCCCGCAGCGGCGTGCCAGGCTCAAATGACCCTTCCTTTCGACGCGCAGGCAAATGGCGAGGCTACAAAGACTGCGGGAATGCCGGATTTGATTGGGCAGGTGGGTCGATCTGCTTCGGACAGAAAGTTCATCGAGCGCGATTCGGGGGGCTTCGCGGCGCTAGGCGCGACCCCTTGCCACAATCCTCGATGAAGGTGAATGGCGGGGAGCCAAGGCCAAAAAAAAATCCGCCGGCCTAATCCTTATATGGGGTAGGCCGGCGGTCTGCGGAGGATTAAATGCTGACAAGTCAGCAAGGGACACACTTGTTAGCGCCGATAAAAGCCGCGCCCGTAGAATCCGCCATAGTAAAGTCCAATCGTCGGCCCCCAGTAGTAGGGGTAGGGGTAATAGGGATAGTAGGGGCCGTAGTAGTAGGGCGGAGGCGCGCAGCCCGGCCCGGCGCAGGGAGCGTAATTGCGCGGCCCGCCCTGGGGCGGACCCTGCATGCCGGCTCGTTCGTTGCTGAGAACACTGGCATCGACAAATGCCTGCGGTGCGTGCGCAGTCGAAAACGTTACGGGCTTCGAAAGCTTGAAGGTCAACTGTGACTCGGGATAAATCACCGTGGGACGCCCGCGAGTTACCAGCACCCCAACCAGGCCCGCCACAAGTCCCGCGCCCGCGCCAATTGCCGCTCCGGTGCCCCAGTCGGCGGCGGCGCCAATCGCTGCGCCCACGCCAGTGGTGGTTACCACAGCCGCGGCATCACGGCCGTTGGAAGTGGGACCGGTAATGCTGGTCAGCTCCGTCACTACGGGAACCTGCTGGCCGTCGGCGAGCGCGAGGGAATTGAGCGTGATCTGCAACTCGCTGGTGCCCTTCACGCGCCCGGCTTTTCTGGCCCCGGTCACTGTTCCGCCGAGAGTCTCACCGCGCTTCGAAACAATTAATCCATCAGCCACCAGAGGCCGCGCCAGCGATGCGGAGAACGTGTCACCGGCCTTGTTTTTGTCGGAAGAAAGGAACTGGTCCAGGCGAACGGTCACAAACGCGCCCGCGGGAATCGTAATCTGCGCAGGTACCGCAACCGGCGCCGGCGCTGGAGTGGGATTCGCCTGCGGCGCAGGTCCCTGCGGAGGCGCGGGCGGCGGCGAGAATCGGTGCCAACCCGGAGTGGCCGGCTGCGCAGGCGGTTGGTCCGTGGGTGCGGGTGGCGGGCTGGGCGGCTGATCCGTTGCCGGTGGATTCTGTGGATTATCCTGCGCTTGCGGGTTCTGCGGATCCGGAGCCGGAGGATTCTGCGGATTGTCCGTGGGCGCCGGAGGATTTTGCGGCGTCACCGCGGGCGGGGGATTCTGCGGCGTCACCGTGGGCGGCGGATTCTGCGGCGTCTGCGGTGCTTGCTCCTGTCCAAACCCCGTCATGGTCAGGGTGAACATCCCCAGCAAACTGTAAAACATTGCTTTCTGAAAAGGCTTTAGCGATTTGGTTCTCATACCCAACTTCCTCCCTTTAATCTGCCACCCACCGGCTTCATAGAGGCAAGTTACTTGCCAAATCCCGCCTTGCGCGTAGCCCGCTGATAATAAGACGCTTCTGGCGATTTCCGGGGTTGCTTCAGCGCCTAGTTTCTGGCCATAAACCACCACGCTGGTGCATTACGGCCACCGTATGGCACTCCGCGTCTCGTGGCATTTTCAGTCGTCGCTGGCGCGTCAAGCAGCGAGCGCGATGGTAGGCTCCGCCCCAATGTAATCGCCGCCTGCGCACACCCGATGCCGGCATCTTCAGCGCACAATGCCGACCTGGCTGAGCAGCCACGCAGACTCGAAGGCTCGATCGTGGAGCTGGTCATAGCGCCCGGAAGCGCCGCCGTGGCCGGCCGGATCCAGCTTCATCTTCAGCAGAATGGGGTTGGAATCGGTATTCAGCGTGCGCGCCTTGGCGACGAACTTCGCCGACTCCCAGTACGCAACCTGGCTGTCGTTCAAGCTTTCGGTCAGCAGCATGGACGGATAGGCCGCGCGGTGTACGTTGTCATAGGGGCTGTAGGAGAGTATGTAGTCGTACGCCGCCCGGTCGCTCGGGTTTCCCCATTCCGGGTAGTCGGTGGTTGTCAAAGGCAGCGTGGGATCCAGCATATCGTTCATGACATCAAGGAAGGGCACGGCCATGTGCACGGCCCGGAAAAGGTCCGGGCGCATATTGACCACCGCGCCCATCAGGAGTCCGCCGGCGCTGCCGCCTTCGATCAGCAGCCGGTCTTTGGAAGTCCATTTCTCCCGAATCAGGTACTCGGCGCAGTCGATGAAGTCGTTAAACGTGTTCATCTTTTTCATCAACCTGCCGTCGTCGCGCCACTGCTCGCCCAAGTCATTGCCGCCGCGAATGTGCGCGATCACGTAAGCCACGCCGCGGTCCAGCAGAACCAGGCGGGAAGCCGAAAACGAGGCCGTCATGC
>JASIKV010000119.1 GCA_030049455.1 Terriglobia bacterium | reverse complement strand
AGCTTTGCTCTGCGCCATCACGGCGTGGAGCGCTTTTCGGCGTAACTGCGGGCCGGCCCCGCCAGCGCGCTCGATCGGCTCAAATCCGCCTTGACGTAGCTACATAATGTAACTACACTACCGTCATGCGTTTTGAATGGGATGAGGCCAAACGGCAATCCAACATTCAGAAGCATGGAATTGATTTCGTAGGGATTGAGAGGGTTTTCGAGGGGACGACCCTCACAATTTTGGACGGCCGGTTTGACTACGAGGAAACCCGATACATCAGCTTGGGAGTGCTGAGCGGACGCGTGGTGGTCATCGCTCATACTGAGACCGAAGAAATGATTCGGATTATTTCGGTTCGAAAGGCCACGAGGAATGAAGAAGCCAATTACTTCAAGGAGATCGCGGACTGACTGGAGGCGCGTGGACGCCATGAAGGATTCAAGAATTGACCTTTCTGACACGCCGGAGTTGACGCCCGCCATGTTTGCGCGTGGCTTGGTGCGGCGCGGACTAAAGCCCGTGGTTCGCAAAAAGCTGATTACGCTTCGCATCGACGGTGACGTGGTGGACTGGTACAGGAACCAGGGCGCCGGATACCAGACGCGAATTAACGCATTGCTCCGTGCTTATATGGAAGAACGGAGAGGGTGAAATAGTGATTGTCTGGAATGCGAGATTTTCTAACCGGTTTTCTTCAGCGAGGGTGGAAACGGCGGCGCCAAGCAGCGCGGATCAAGTTCGCAACCGGAAAATGGTGCTGGACTTTTAAGCATCCTTAGTTCTGCGCAGGCCCTTGGCGAGTTGGAGCATGAGCCTCGACAACGCTACTGTCGCCGACGATTTGAACTTTGGTCGGCTTACCGGCACTGTAAGTCTCTACGATGCCCTTCCTGATTGCCGCGGGTGGCGCATACATCGGGGTCCATGTACGCGATCCCGAACCCGTACTGCCCCGGGACCTGAAGTGACGCAGACACAACCAGTGGATGCCAGCGCCACCCGACGAAAAACCACCCACTGAAAATAAAGCGGATAGGGACACCCGCGCTACAATTCCGCATGCCCTGCCTGCATTGCGCTCCATAAACCAGCGACTTATAATTGAATGTTTAGACTTGTCATCCGCAGCTCACCGTGTGCTTCCGCTCGGGCGGCGGGGCGATGTGGAGACGTTTCAGCACTGTGGGCAGGTGACGTTTCCGAACGTGGGCGGCGATTCACGCCCGGAACTGCAGGCGAGATTTGGCCACGGACACAAACACGAATCCGGCGCTGCTTGGAACTCCCCCACGGACGGCGGGCGGCGCTTCCGCCAGCCTATTGGGCGATGAGATTGTGGTGCGCGGGGCGCGCGTCCACAACCTGAAGAACATCAACTGCACGATTCCGCACAACAAGCTTACCGTGGTCACCGGGCTTTCGGGCTCGGGCAAATCCAGCCTGGCGTTTGACACGCTTTACGCCGAGGGCCAGCGCCGCTACGTGGAATCGCTTTCCGCCTACGCGCGGCAATTTCTGGAGCGCATGGAGAAGCCCGACGTGGATGAGATTTCCGGAATCGCGCCGCCCGTGGCGATCCGGCAGAAAAACACCACGCGCAACCCGCGCTCGACGGTGGCGACGGCGACGGAAATCTATGATTATCTGCGCCTGCTGTTTGCGCGCATCGGCGTCACCCTGTGTTACAACTGCGGGCAGGTGGTGGAGCGCGACCACGTGGACGCGGTCGCCGATCGCGTGATCGCGGGTGAAGCGGGCCGCCGCTTTTACGTGCTGTTCCGGGTGAATCCCGGAGCGAACACGGCTCCCGCCGCACCCGCGCCGGCCGCCCGCCCGTCCACAAAACGCAAAAAGCCAGGCGCCGCGGAGAGTAAAGACCCTTCACCTGCCTCCCCGGCGCCCACACCCCCCGGCGAGGACCTGAAGCCCCGCCTCTTCGCGCTGCGCCAGCGCGGCTACAACCGGCTGTACCAGCATGGCCGGGTTTTTGAATTCTCCACGCCCGAGTCATTGCTCGATATCGATTTCGCGCAGCCCGTCTACATTCTCGTGGACCGCCTCGCTGTGGCAGCGGACATCCGCCAGCGCGTTATCGATTCCGTCGAGCTCTGCTACCGCGAATCGGGTGAGGCGATTCTGGAATTTGTTTCGAGTGATCCTTCCGCGGCAGCCGAACGCTGGGTTTTCAATGAGCGCTTCGAGTGTAAAAACTGCAAAATCGTGTATCAGGATCCGGAGCCCGGCCTGTTCTCCTTCAACAACCCCTACGGCGCCTGCCCGCGCTGCCAGGGTTTCGGCAATACCATTGATTTCGATCTCGACCTGGTGATACCTGACAAAAACAAGACTCTGGCGGAGGGGGCGGTGGAGCCCTGGACCAAGCCGCGTTACCGCGCGCCGTTCAACGATATGCGCCGCGCCGCGCGTGCAAGCGGGATTCCCCTTGACCAGCCCTATTACAAGCTGAACGCCGAGCAGCGCCGCTGGCTGGTGAATGGCGAAGGCGCGTTCGGCGGCATTCGCGGGTTCTTCGAGTATCTGGAACGAAAGAAATACAAGCTCCACGTGCGCGTCTTCCTCAGCCGGTATCGCGGTTACACGCTCTGCCCGGAATGCCAGGGCGGGCGCCTGCGCCGCGAGGCGCTCAACGTGCGCATCAAGCAGAAGAACATCACGGAGGTCTGCCGGCTTTCCATTCAAGACGCCTATCACTTCTTCAACGAGCTGCGGCTGTCCGCGCAGCAGCAGACCATTGCCGACAAAATTCTGGAAGAGATCCGCTCGCGCCTGAAGTTCCTTTATCGCGTGGGGCTGGAATATCTGACGCTCGACCGCCTGGCCTCCACGCTTTCGGGCGGCGAATCGCAGCGCATCCAGCTCGCCACGGCCCTGGGTTCAAATCTGGTGGGGGCGCTCTACGTTCTGGATGAGCCTTCCATCGGCTTGCACCCGCGCGACACCAGCCGGCTGATAGAGATTTTGAAAACCCTGCGCGACCTGGGCAACACGCTCCTGGTGGTCGAGCACGATCCCGAGATGATGAGCGAGGCTGACAAGATTCTCGACCTTGGACCCGGGGCGGGCGAGCACGGCGGGCGCATCATCTATTCCGGAAACATGAAAGGCCTGCTCGCCGATTCGCGCTCGCTGACCGGGCGCTATCTTTGCGGCGAGCTGCAGATTCCCGTCCCCAAAGAGCGGCGCAAACCCGGCAAGCACTGGCTGCGAATTCGCGGCGCGCGCCAGCACAATTTGAAATCCATTGATGTGGAGATTCCCCTGGGACTGATGGTGTGCGTCAGCGGCGTTTCCGGGTCGGGGAAATCCACTTTGGTTCACGACGTGCTTTACAACAGCCTGATCTCGCGCCGCGGCCTGCCCGCGCCCCGCGCCGAGTGCGAACGCATCGAAGGCGACCAGCAGCTCGGTGAAATCGTGCTGGTGGATCAATCGCCGCTGGGCCGGACGCCGCGCTCGAATCCCGTGACCTATATCAAGGCCTTTGACGCCATTCGCGACGCCTTCGCGTCCACAACGGAAGCGCGCAAGCGCGGCTACACGCCGGGCTATTTCTCCTTCAACATTCCCGGAGGGCGCTGCGAGACCTGCCAGGGGGATGGCACGGTGACGATGGAAATGCAGTTTCTCGCCGACGTGGAGCTGGTCTGTGAGGAATGCCGCGGCCGCCGCTTCAAGCCCGCAATTCTGGAGATCCTGTATAAAGGCAAGAACATTTACGAAGTCTTGCAGATGACGGTGAAGGAAGCGCTGGCATTTTTTTCAAGCGTGCCGAAACTGACCGGCGCCATTCGGGTGCTGGAGGAGGTCGGATTGGGGTACCTGCGCCTGGGGCAGTCCGCCACCACGCTTTCCGGCGGCGAAGCGCAACGCGTGCGCCTGGCCGCGCACCTTGCGCACCGGACAAGCGCGAATTCCCTCTTCATCTTTGACGAGCCCACCACCGGCCTGCACTTTGACGACATCAACAAGTTGCTGACGGCTTTCCATCGTCTGATTGAAACCGGCGCCACCGTCCTGATCATCGAACATCACATGGACGTGCTGAAGACCGCCGACTGGATCATCGACCTCGGTCCCGAGGGGGGTGATTCCGGCGGATACGTTGTGGCCGCGGGCCCGCCGGAAGGCCTGCTGAAGAACACCCACTCGCTGACGGGGAAATTTTTGGCGAAATACCTCAAGGATTCCAAAACCTCCCGCGCCCCTGCGCAGTCCAAGAATTGACATCATGCGTTTCGAACGACAC
>JASIKV010000118.1 GCA_030049455.1 Terriglobia bacterium | reverse complement strand
AGCAAGATAACCGCCACCGCGGGCATCCTCATGCGCATCATCCGGCGAATCATATTTGCCAAGCGATTAAACCCCATCGCGCCTCCGAGTGATTGAATCATTGTCCACTTTGATTTTAAGGCTTTTTTCGTAGCGATGGCTGGAAAAAGGCGGCGGCCGGCGCACCATCGTTATGGAAGTCGCTGAATGCCTCAGTTGGCAGCGTACCACGTGACATGATTCCGCTCGGCGAGCTCAATGACGTAGTGAATGGCTACCGCAAGCGAGTAATCCGGCCGAATCACGTCCCTTTTATCGACCACGGCAATAACGCCGGCAGTGGAGTAAACCGGGCTTCCACTGCTCCCCGGTTGTAAATGAATGTCGATCTCCACCGCGTCACTGACATCGGTGCGGGGGTCATTAATCTCCTCCAGGCGCGTTTTTCCGCTCCAAATCACCTGCCCGGTTTGAGTAATGGCTTGCCACGCAGAAGATGGATGACCGCTGACCGAAACCGCCGTTCCGACGGACACCGGACGGGTGTCGAGTTCTGCATAGGGCGGGCTTTCGCCGGGATTTAGGACCAGCGGCCGCGCGGCCTTCAGGAGCGCCAAATCGTTAGCTTCGTCGAGCGCCACCACATCGGCGGGGAACGCCTGCGCCGCGCCCGAATCTCCACCGCCCAGTTTGATTAGAATCTTTCCTTGGGGCACTTTCTCAAGGCATCGCCGTGAATTCTCCACCACGTGCGCATTGGTGATGAGGTATCCGTCTTCGTCGATCACGAAGCCGGTGGCCGTGCATTGTCGAGTCCGGTCAATGCCTCCTGGGCCGACGGCGACAAGTTGTACCACGGCGCGCAGGATGCGATTGTTTGCCTGCTGCAAGGTCAGTGGGCCGGATTTTTGCGAATTTGGCTGCGCCGCTGTGGAAATGCAAAAACCGGCGCCGAGGGCGAATGCCAACAACCACGCGTAATGTATCTTTAAGATGATCAGCGCTCCAATCCAGTCTTCTTCTTGCCGCAGAATTCACCGTTGGCAGCACATTGCCCACATGGAACCATTCTACCGCAACCAACGTCTAACCCGGTGGAAGCTGGATTTGAGTCGCTCAAGTGAGATAGTATGAGGCAAAGTGCAAGTAGGGCTTGGATCGCCCGAATTGGAGTTGCTATGGCGGACGCAGTTCAGCGAAGGCACTCTTTCACCTCCGGAGATCCCTCCTATATCAAATTTGGACCGGGGGCCGGAAGCTGGGTAATGCTCCTGCTTGTCGCCGCTGCGGTGATGGGATTCCCGGGGGGGTTGTGCCGGGCACAGGACAAACCTTCCGCCAAGCCGCTATTTCTAGTGGCTCGCCCATCCATTCTCGATCCGGTCTTTGCCAAGTCTGTGGTCTTGATGCTTCCCATTGAAGGCGAGCCGATAATCGTGGGACTAATTGTCAACAAGCCCACAAAGCTGACGCTGAGTAAGATTTTTCCAGACAGTCCCACCTTGAAAGACAGCACGGAGGATGCCTACTTGGGAGGCCCTGTGGATCCGGACACCGGCGCGCTGGCCTTTCACTCGGCAAAGCCACCCAAGCAAGCCATGCTCTTGTACGACGACGTGTACCTGACGTTTGACTCGAAGCAGATCACCAAGCTGCTGCGCGACGCAAAAGTGACCGGCGACCTGCGCTTGTTCCTGGGCCGCGCGCAGTGGGCGCCCGAGCAGCTTCAGGGTGAGGCGCTGGAAGGTTCGTGGTACAGCTTGCGCGCGGAAGGCAATATCATTTTCGAGCACGACCCCGAAAACCTCTGGAAGCGCATGCACGCGCGCGCCCAGCCGCCCTCAAAAGTTGAAAACTTCAAGCCCAGTCCCTTGAACGCCAAAGCCCGTGCTGCAAAAGACGGCTTCACCCGGTTCCATCGATGCGTTTTATCGACTGAAGACAAAACACCGAAGGGAAAACAAGGCTGACACCTCCCCGCCGGAGTAATCTCCACAAGATATGCACGTGATATTCAAATGGGAAAGGGCGGCTATTCCCGCGGCGCCGGCTTGGCAGAGACCGCCAGGCGTATCAAATCAATGTTCAGGCTCTGAGTGCCGGGCTGATCAAACTTCACGATGACGTCAGAGGGTTCAAAGCCTGGTGCTTCGATGTGCAGGGTGTGCTCGCCCACGGGAAGCTGAAACGGTCCGAGTTTGTCGGTCGTGCCCGCATACGTGCCGTCCAGTGTGACGCCAGCCTGCGGCGGATTGGTGGCAACAATCAGAGTCCCCACGGTGTCCCACTCATAGCCGGAGTTGGGATTGCATCCGGTCGGGCAGGGATTTTCATTGGAGTTGGGGTTTGCGAGTGCGTAGTAGGGAAGGGGGGAAGACGGCGGATTGTAATAGCCGTAACCACCGTACCAAGCTCCACTCCCGCCGCCGTACCATCCTCCACCGCCTCCACCATAAACCGGAGCAGAGCGATAGAAGTGATTTCCTCGAGCACCCGAACCGTGCCCGCCCCGTTGTGCGAAAAGCGGGACGCAGATCAATGTCAAAACGAAAGCTAAGAAAAGGGCGAGTCGGCAAATTCGGCTCATGGAATCCCTCCGAATGGAGCGCGGTGACAGCAA
>JASIKV010000117.1 GCA_030049455.1 Terriglobia bacterium | reverse complement strand
AGCCCCTGCCACGGTCGCTAGACCGCCGCTACAGCCTTACTCATATCTCAGCGCAACCATAGGGTCCACCTTGGCTGCCCGCCGGGCAGGGAGATAGCCGGCCAGCGCGGCGACCGCCGTCATTACCAGAGCAGCGATGAGCAAGGTGAGCGGATCGCTGGACCCAAGGCCGTAAAGCACGCTGGCGATGAAGTGAGCGGCGGCAATCGCTGCGGGAATTCCGATCGCCACGCCGATCGCTACCAGAGTCAGGCTCTCACGCATCACCATCCACAGCACGCCGGCACGGTCCGCACCGAGCGCCATGCGGATTCCGATTTCGTTGCTTCGGCGCGCGACGGAATAGGAAGTCAGTCCGTAGATTCCGATGCAGGCGAGGAATGCGGCCAGGGCCGCAAAGAAAGTGGAAAGGCGCGCAATTAAACCTTGACTTGCCAGAGACCGGTCCACGGATTCGGCCAGAGTTCCGGTATAAGCGACGGGAAGCGCATGGTCGATCTGTCCGATGGCCTGGCGAACTTCCGAGATAACCGCTCCGGCGTTTCCGTTATAGCGAACCACGAAGTCATTCAGGTACTGAACGTGGGTGCGCTGGATGTAGGGGTAATAGGCTGCGGGGTAGGGCCGCTCTCTCACGCTCCAGTGCTTGGCGTCTTTAACCACGCCAATGATTTCGATGTCGTTGCTGTTCTTGGGATCGGCGCCGATTCCGAAGTGTTGCCCAATCGGCGAGCCGCCCAGCAGGCACTGCCGCACAAAAGTCTCATTCACCACTGCGACCTTCGGAGACGCGGCGCCGTCCCGCGCGTCGAAGGTGCGGCCGAGTATGAGGGGAATCCCCATGGCCGCAAAAAACCCCTGGCCGACGATGTTGTGCTCCGTATCCATCTTATCTTCGGGAGTTGAGGTGTTCCCCAGCACCGTAACCGGGTCCGTCCACTCGCCTTCGTTGAAGGTGAAGAACGCAATGCTCGCCGCGCGCACGCCGGGCAATGCTCCCACGCGCTGCTCAATCTGCTGATAGAGGCGCCCCAGGCGCTCGTCCTCCTGATACCCGGCGGCCGGGGGATCGATTCCGGAGAGAAGAACGTTCTGCTTGTCGAATCCCGTGTCCACGTCAAAGAGGTTAACGAGCGTTCGCAGGAAAAGTCCTGCGCCGATGAGCAGCAGGAGGGAAAGGGCGACCTGGGAAACGATCAGCGCCTTCGCCAGCGGCGTGCGGGTGGCCGCGGAAGCCCTGCCCCTGCCTTCGCGAAGCGACCCTCCCAGGGATATGCGGGTGGCGCGCAGGGCGGGCGCCAATCCGCAAAGAAGCGCGGTGCCAAGAGCAACCACGAAAGTGAAAACCAGCACGCGCGCGTCCGGGCGGACGTCCACTGGCAAAGGCCCGGAGCCATGGGGAAGCATTGCGGCAAGCGCGTTGCCCGCAAGACCGGCGATTGCCGCCCCCACGGCGCCCCCTGACAGCGCCAGAAGAAGGCTTTCCGTGAGCAATTGACGAATCAGGCGTCCGCGTCCCGCGCCCAGTGAAATGCGCACCGCAATCTCCCGCTCGCGGGAAGATGCGCGCGCCATCTGAAGGTTGGCGAGGTTCGCGCACACAATCAGCAGCACCAGTCCCACGACGGCCATCAGGATTTCCAAGGGGGTTGTCGCCTGGCGGCGGAGGCCCGGAAGCCCGGTTTTGATCGGCGTCAGCTTGACCTCCGTGTGTTGAAGGATGGCCTGCTGCTTTGCGGTGAGCGTGCCGCCGGCTTCCTCCGTCCAGATTTGCTTCGCCAGCACGTTGACGTTGGCCTTGGCCTGTTCAGCGCTCACGCCATCTTTCAGGCGGCCGAGGATATAGAGCGACTGAAACGAGGTCCTGTCAAGCCCGTTCCAGCCGGGAGACACCTGCTTTTCCATGGAAAGGGGAATCCAGAGGTTGGACCCATGGCCGATGGAGGTCCCGAAAAATCCTTCGGGCGCGACGCCGATGATCGTGTAGGCCGTCGAGCCTAAAGTCACCGTCCTGCCGAGGATGGCCGGGTCGCGGGCAAATCGGCGTTCCCACCACGCATAGCTGAGCACGGCCACGGGATGCCCGCCGGCAGGCTCGTCCTCCGCTTCCGTGAACGCGCGGCCCAAAACCGGTTTGACGCCCAGCATCGGGAAATAACTTCCCGAAACCAATTGCACGTCCAGCGCTTCCATCTCGCTGTTTCCCTCCACCAAGCCGTGCATGGTCGTGAAGGGCATGCTGAGCATGGCGCTCGTGCCGGAGAAGACCCGGTTTTTTTCGCGCAGCTCCTGATAGAACGGATAGGAGTAGATTTCAGTGGCGGCAAAGTCATCCGTGCTCCCGCCGGCATGCGCTTCGCCCAGCATCACCAACTGGCCGGGGTTTTGGACCGGCAACGAGCGCAGCATGACGGCGTTCATCAGGCTGAAGATCGCAGTGTTGGCGCCAATGCCCAAGGCCAGCGTGATGACCGCGATAGATGTGAAGCCCGGGTTCTTCGTGAGTGTGCGCAGGCCGAAGCGAACGTCTTGCGCAAGGTGGTCCCACCAGAGCCAACGCCCCGATTCATAAAAGCGTTCTTCGGCCCGCGTGACGTTGCCGAAGGCCCGCCGAGCGGCCATGCGGGCGTCTTCATCGCTCAGGCCCTGCTCCTTCAGGCGCGCGACCTCGAGTGCGAGATGCGCTTTGACTTCCGCCTTAAAATCGCTCTGCTTGCGTCTTCGCCAAAACATTAAATTACCCCTCCAAAGCCTTACTCATGCCTCAATGCGACCATGGGGTCTACATTCGCGGCGCGGCGCGCAGGGAGGTAGCAGGCGATCAGGGCCACGCTGACGAGCACAACCGCGACGCCCGCGAACGTCAGCGGATCCGTCGCAGTTACGCCGAAAAGCAGGCTCGCCGTCAGCCGGGCGAGCGCCAGCGCACTCGCGGCGCCAATCCCCACACCCCAAAGCGCGAGCTTCGCGCCTTGTCCCGCCACCAGCCGCACCACCGCGCCACGCTGTGCCCCTAGCGCAAGCCGAATGCCAATCTCATGGGTGCGCTGCGTTGTGTGAAACGCCAGCGCGCCGTAGAGTCCTATCGCGGCCAGGAAGAGCGCGGCCGCCGCGAACACGCTCAGCAAGAACGTATTGAACCGGCGGGGTGCGATGGAACTCTCAAGAACCTGCTGCATCATACGCACGCGCGTCAGTGGTTCGGCGGGATCAATGGCATGCACGGCGGACCGCAATCCGGCAATGATCATTGTTGGCCCCGCAGTCGCGCGCACCGCCACATTCAGAGTGTTGCATAGCCCTTGCATGGCGCCTTCTGCGCAAGCCTGGAGATACGGCTCATACGTGTGCGCGTACGTCGGCTTATCCAGCGCATCGTCTTTCACGTCGCCCACCACGCCCACCACGGTCAGCCACGGAGAATGCGATTGCGCCGGGCCCCATTTCACCCTTTTCCCGACAGGGTCTTCGCCGGGCCAATACCGCCTGGCCATCCCCGCGCTGATCAGCAGTACATTGGCCTTGCCCTTTTCTTCTTCCGGAGTAAACAGCCTCCCACGAACCAGCGGAACGCCGAGCGCCCGAAAGTAATCTCCCATCACCAGAGCATGTGCGCTATCCGGAAATTCGGCTGAGGACGGCGTTGGATGCTCTTCCACCGTGAAGATGTGGTCCCAATCGCTTTCGGTCGGAAGGTCGGTGGCCGCGCCGATCGACTCAACCCCAGGTGTCGCGTCCCCTCGTTGAAAGAGCTCCTGAAAAAATCCTGTTACCTGGCTCGCTTTCGTATACTGCGTTGGCGGAAAGGCCAAAGTGGCGGTGACCACGTTTTCGGCATTCACGCCTGTCTTGGAAGCTTCCGCTTGCACAAAGCTGCGGATCAGCAGTCCCGCACCGATCACCAGCACAAATGCCGTCGCGAATTGTGCCACCACGAAAGCGTTTCGCGCGAAGGTCGAACGGTGCCCCGCGCTGTCGCTCCGGCCCCTTTCTTTAAGCTTCGGGTTCAAGTCCGTCCGTGAGGCGGTGAAGGCGGGAATCACTCCAAAGAGCAACCCTGTTCCGATGGAAAGGAAGACGGCAAAAATCAGCACGTTTCGATCGACCTCAATTCCTTGCACCTGCGGAATATTCTCCGGGGCGATTGCCGTCAGCAAGCGCGTGCCCCCGATTGCTGCCAGCAGGCCTATGGTCCCGCCGAGAATTGCCAAGAGCAGGCTTTCCGTCAAAAGCTGACGCACGACGCGCCCTCGCCGCGCCCCCAGCGCCGCGCGCAAAGCCATTTCCTTCTGCCGAATGGCCGCACGCGAGAGAAGAAGATTCGCCACGTTGGCGCAAGCAATTAAGAGCAGCAATCCCACCGCTCCAAGCAAGAGAAAGAGCAACGATTGCACTGGGCCGACCACCATTTTCCGAAACGCCGTCACAGGCATTTCAAGCTTAATGCCCATGCCCGCCGCCTCAGGCCCCCACGTCTTGAGGACCGCCTCCGCCAACACGTCCATGTCGGACTGCGCTTGGCCGGGCGTAATGCCCGGCCTTAGTCGCGCTAAAACGCCCCAATCGAAATTGTCTCCGACGTCGGTGAGCTCTTCCTTCGTGAAGGCGATGGGAATCCACAATTCCGCGGCGTCGTAGCCGGGCATTCCACGCGGAGGAAATTCAAACCCCCGCGGCATAATGCCGACAATGGTATAGGCCTGGCCGTCGAGCGTCAGCGAGCGCCCGATGGTCCCCGCATCGCCGCCGAATTGCCGCTGCCACAGACCATAGCCTAAGATCGCCACCAAGTGGCCCGGCGGATTGTCCTCCTCACGGAATGTCCTTCCGAGAATCGGTGCGGCGCCAAGCATCGGAAAGAGGTTTGCTGAGACTCTTGCGGCGACAATCCGCGCTGGCTCGCCCGTGCCTGAAATGTTCAGCCTATTGTTTCCAAACGCCGCCACGCCGTCGAAGACACGGTTTCCTCGCGCAATCACTCCGATATCGGGAGCCGATACTCTTACGGGATAAGGGGAGAACTTGCGAAGCCTTTCGCGCACAACCACCAGCCTGCTGGAATCTCGATAGGGCAGTGCGTGAAGCAGCACTCCATTGACCACAGAAAAAATCGCTGTCGTTGCTCCGATGCCAAGGGCAAGGGTGAGCACCGCAACCGCCGTGAAGCCCGGGTTCTTCGTGAGTGTGCGCAGGCCGAAGCGAACGTCTTGAGCAAGGTGGTCCCACCAAAGCCAGCGGCTGGATTCGTAGAAGCGCTCCTCGGCCTGCGTGACGTTTCCGAAGGCCCGGCGCGCGGCCATGCGGGCATCTTCCTCGCTCAGGCCTTGGTCTTTCAGGCGTTCGATTTCGAGCTCAAGGTGCGTATTGATTTCCGCTTTGAAGTCGCTCTGTTTGCGTTTTCGCCGAAACACGGCCTTAGCCCTCCCGCGCTTCAGCGCCCAGGATTCGCCCGATGGCCGCGG
>JASIKV010000116.1 GCA_030049455.1 Terriglobia bacterium | reverse complement strand
CTCGAAATGGCAAGTTCGTGGAGTGGGATTTTCTTTGATTCCTGAATCGCAACTGCAAGAGTCAAACTAGAAATGGAATTCATCTTTTACATCTTTGCCGGAATCGCCGTGCTGGCAGCCCTGAACATGGTGCTTCAGCGGACGCCGGTTTACAGTGCGCTCTCCTTGATCGTGGTCCTCTGCGCGCTGGCGGTGGTTTATTTGTCCCTGGGCGCGGAATTCATGGCGGTCCTTCAGGTCATCATTTACGCGGGCGCCATCATGGTGCTTTTTGTCTTTGTCATCATGCTGCTCAACGCGGGGCATGAGGTTCCCAGCCATCAGAGCCGCATGGCGAAGTGGCTCGGCGCGCCCCTGGTGGCCGCCTTCCTGGTGGAGATGCTGATGGTGGTGTGGAACCAGTTCCCGCCCGGCAACGCAGCGCCTCCCGCGCACCTGGATGGGAGCCCGGCGGCGCTTGGACACCTGCTTTTCCAGAGTTATGTGCTGCCCTTTGAAGTGACGTCGTTATTGATCCTGGTTGCCGTGCTTGGCGCGGTGGTCCTGGCCAAGAAGGAATTCTGAAAGGCGAAGGCCTTGATTATGGTTCCGCTCTCACATTATCTGGGGCTCAGCGTCATTCTGTTTGTGCTTGGCGCCGCCGGATTCGTCTTCCGCCGCAACATTATCACCGTTTTCATGTGCATCGAGTTGATGCTCAACGCCGTCAATCTGGCGTTCATGGCCTTTTCGCGCTTTCTCGGCAACCTCACCGGCCAGATTTTCGTGTTCTTCGTGATCGTCGTGGCCGCTGCCGAAGCTGCCGTGGGGCTGGCGATTATCATTGCGCTGCACCGCCACCGCCAGTCTCTGAACATTGAGGATGTGGATTCGATGAAAATGTAGGGCCGAACTGTGTTTGGCCTGGAGTTCTTCGAGCCCCTGACGGAGATTCGCACAGCGCCGCGGTTATAACAGTATGAACCTGGAAATTCTACTCCTGCTGATGGTCCTTCCGCCTCTGGCGGGAGCCGCCATCAATGGCTTGTTTGGCCGCCGATTTTCGCAGGCCGCCGTTTCGCTGGTGGGCTGCGGCGCCTCGGGTCTTTCCATGATTTTCGCGCTGCTCTCCGCGTGGATCTATTCAAGATCCGGAAGCCAGCCGGCGCCCTTTACGTTCAGCTACTTCACATGGATTCAGGCGGGCACCCTGCGCGCCAATTACGCGTTTTACTACGATCGCTTGACGCTGATCATGACCCTTACCGTCACGGTCGTCGCCTTCCTGATACATCTCTACTCGCGCGGATACATGGATCACGAGGGCGGCTTCTATCGCTTCTTCACCTATCTGAACCTCTTTCTGTTCATGATGCTCACGCTCGTCACCGCGGGCAATTATCCGCTGATGTTTGTGGGCTGGGAAGGCGTGGGGCTCTGCTCTTATCTGCTGATCGGATTTTATTTTCTCAAGAAATCCGCATCCGACGCAGGCAAAAAAGCCTTCATTGTCACGCGAATCGGCGACGCAGGCTTCACCGTGGGCATTGCGCTGCTCTTCTGGACTGTTCACTCGCTGGATTTCAAGGTGGTTTTTGCCCGCGTCGCGCAGTTGCCGCCGGAGTTTGAAGGAGTAATGACGGCAGTGGGACTGCTGCTCTTTTTTGGCGCAGCGGGCAAGTCCGCGCAATTGCCTCTTTATGTCTGGCTTCCCGACGCCATGGAAGGTCCCACACCCGTCAGCGCTTTGATCCACGCGGCAACCATGGTGACCGCAGGCGTTTACCTGGTGGCGCGGTCGAGCATCATCTTTGCCCGCGGGCCCGCCGCTCTGGCGACAGTGGCCGTGGTGGGCTGCTTTACTGCGTTTTTCGCGGGCACGATTGCCCTGACGCAAAACGATTTGAAGCGCATGCTCGCCTACTCCACCATCAGCCAGCTTGGATACATGTTTCTGGGCTGCGGCGTGGGAGTTTTCGCGGCGGGAATCTTTCATCTGATGACCCACGCGTTTTTCAAGTCGCTGCTTTTCCTTGCCGCCGGAAGCGTGATGCACGCCATGAGCGGCGAGCTCGACATGCGCAAGATGGGCGGTTTGCGCCACAAACTGAAAATTACCCACGCCACTTTTCTGATCGCCACAATCGCCATCAGCGGCGTTCCCCTGATCGGCGCGGGATTTTTCAGCAAGGATGAAATTCTGGCCGGCGCGATGGAAGGCCCGCTCGGCAAGCCCTGGCTCTACTGGCTGGGAACGGTCACCGCCGCGCTGACCGCGTTTTACATGTTTCGCGGATTGTGCATGACCTTCTACGGAAAGTCGCGCGTTGAGCCCCGCGCCGCCCACCACCTGCACGAAAGCGGGTACGAGATGACCATCCCACTGATGGTGCTGGCGTTTTTCTCCGTGGTCGCGGGATGGGTAAGCTGGCCCAAGGCGTGGAACGGCAGCGAGGCCTTCGACCGATACCTGGAACCGGTTTTTGCCCCCGCCAATTCCGCGCTGGGAAGGGGCGCGGAACAGGGCGCAACCCTCAGCCCTGGCGCGCTTATGGGATTTTCCGTTCTCGCAGCCGGCATCGGCATCACCCTTGCTCTGTGGTGGTATTTAAAGTCCACGGAGATCCCCGAGCGATTGGCCGGGCGGTTTTCCGATGCGTACAGGGTCCTGACACACAAATACTATGTGGACGAGATTTATAATTGGCTCATCGTTCGCCCTCTGCGCATTGTTTCGGAAAAATTCCTGTGGCGAGAGGTGGATGCCGGCGCCATTGACGGCGTCATGGTAAACGGTACCGGAGAAGGCGCCAAGGAAGTGGGCGGCATTCTGCGAAAGATTCAATCCGGCAACATCCCGAGCTATGCGGCCTGGGTGCTGCTTGGGGCGGTTCTGTGGCTCC
>JASIKV010000115.1 GCA_030049455.1 Terriglobia bacterium | reverse complement strand
CGCCTCGGCGGGACCACCCGCGACGGTTACGCGGCTGAGGACAGCCGCGCTACAACTCCGGACCGCGCGAAGCCGCCTCCAAGATTCAAACTGACCCACGACTGCTGCGGGGTTTGTCTTGACAGGGCGGATTTAATATATAAGATATTATATGCAACATTTTCCTCTGGAGACTGCTCGAATTCCGCCACGCCCTCATACTTCCTGTGTCCAAAGGGCTGCGGAGCGGCTTCGAACGCTTTGACCTTGTTTCGACTTGCTTCCCCAACGGTTCATTGACCGGCGGCGGGGGGGCATGCGATGTCTGGGGGCGCACTGCTGAGGAGACGAAATGCGACATTTTCTGATCCACGACATTCGAGACAACGTCGGTGTTGCGGTAGCCGATGTTGAGCCCGGCCAGGTTGCCGCAGGAGTCACACTCGACAACCTTCACAAGGTGCAGGTCAGCGCGAGGCAGGCAATTCCTTTGGGGCACAAAATCGCGCTGAAGGATTTCAAGGCCGGCGACACGGTCATCAAATACGGCGAGGACATCGGCAAAGTGGTGGCGGACATTCGCACCGGCGAGCACGTACACGTCCACAACCTGAAGACCAAGAGGTGGTAGCGATGACGAAAGTCCCGGAGATTCAGGCTTACCGCCGTCAGGATGGGCACGTGGGAATCCGCAATCACGTGGTCATCCTGCCCGTTGACGATATTTCCAACGCCGCCTGTGAGGCGGTTGCGCACGTGATTCCGGGCGTGATGGCCTTGCCGCACGCCTACGGCAGGCTGCAATTCGGCGAGGACCTGGAACTCTTCTTCCGCACCATGATCGGCACCGGCGCGAATCCCAACGTGGCGGCGGCGATTGTCATCGGCATCGAGCCGGGCTGGACGGCGCGCATTGTCGAGGGCATTGCCGCGACGAAAAAGCCGGCGGCGGGATTTTCCATCGAGGGAAGCGGCGACCTGAAAATCATCGAGCAAGCCTCGCGCAAAGCGAAGGAATTTCTTCAAAATGCCTCGGAGCTGAGGCGTGAAGAATGCCTGTTGGATGAGGTTTATGTCTCAACCAAGTGCGGGGAGTCGGACACCACCACGGGACTGGCTTCCTGCCCCACGGTCGGGAAGGTGTTCGACTGGTTTGATGAGTGGGGCGGCGTGACGTCATTCGGCGAAACCAGCGAACTGACCGGAGCCGAGCACATCGTGAAGGGCCGCGCCGCCACGCCGGAAGTGGCCGAGGCGTTCATGAAAGTGTTTGAGAACTACAGCGAGATGATCGACCAGTACAAGACCAACGATCTTTCCGAGTCGCAGCCCACCAAGGGCAACATTCGGGGCGGGCTGACCACCATTGAAGAGAAAGCCATGGGGAACATTCAGAAGATCGGCCACTGCAAGTTTGTGGGCGTGCTGGGGCCCGCGGAAGCGCCGCGCGGCGAAGGGCTTTGGTTCATGGACACCTCATCCGCCGCCGCCGAAGCCGTTACGCTGTGGGCTGCTTCGGGAGCGGCGCTGCACCTGTTCCCCACGGGTCAGGGAAACATCGTCGGTAATCCCATTGAGCCCGTCATCAAAATTTCCGCCAATCCCAAAACCTGCACGTCGATGAGTGAGCATATTGACGTTGACGTCTCCGCAATGCTGACCGGCGACATGACGCTCGAACAGGCCGGCCAAAAGCTGCTGGAGATGATGGTCCGCACCTCGAATGGCCGCCTGACCGCCGCCGAGGCCCTCAATCACCGCGAGTTTGTGATGACCAAGCTCTACCGCAGCGCATAAGACAAACTGTAGCGCCGGTGTCCCCACCGGCGAAAAGTTGGTCGCCACGGCAACGCATTTTTTGCCGTGGGTTCTTCGGACCGGGCAAAAGGCCACGGCAGAGAAAACGCTGCCGTGGGTGGCGCAAACATCGGGGTGAAGGCGTGAAAAAATCAAAACAATCTCTCGCAAAAACGCAAAGCCGCAAAGGAGGCAAGGCGAAAGTGGCGTGTTTTCTTTGCGACCTTCGCGCCTTTGCGAGAATGTGTTTTCGCACTTCAGAGGGTTTTTTCACACCTTCGGTTTATGTATGCGATCCGGAACTCGCATCGCGCTAGCGTGGCGCCGACACAAAATGCAATGTCTACGCCACCTGCGAATTGATATAGTTCAGAAGAAATGGAACGTTCCATCCGTCGTCTTCATCGCACTGATCTGCCCACGGACACAACCAAGCTGGCGCGCTTTCTGATCGGCAAAACTCTGGTCCACGACCTGCCGGAGGGCAGGCTAAGCGGCCGGATTGTGGAAACCGAGGCCTACGTGGTGGGCGATGCGGCAGCGCACGCGTTTCGAGGGCAAACGCGGCGAAATCGCTCGCTGTTTCTCCGGCCGGGACACGCTTATGTCTATTTCGCCTACGGGCTGCACAACATGCTCAATGTCAGCAGCGAAGAGTCCGGTGTGGGCGCCGGTGTGCTGCTGCGCGCGCTTGAACCGCTGGAGGGAATCCCGCTCATGCAGCGTCGCCGCGCCCAGGAGCGCGTGACCGACCTGGCAAGAGGGCCCGGCAGACTTGCCCAGGCAATGGGTGTCAGCCTGCGGCATGACGGCCTGGACTTGTGCGCCGCCGGCCCCTTGTGGCTTGGCGCCTCGGTCAGGCCAACGGGGGAAATCGGCAAGAGCGTAAGGATCGGAATCTCGCGAGAAACCGAACGTTTGCTCCGGTTCTATGAAAGGCGTAGTCCTTACACCTCTGGATCCAGGAGTTTGAGGGTCTGACGAAACGTGTACTTTGCAGTCGAGTTGGTAGCCACGGTCAAGAGAGCATTGACCGCGGCTACCTGCTGCTGCGAGGGAGGGCGCGCAGCTGAAAGATATGCCCGACCCCTTTCCCGACTTTATTACTTATTCTCGTATTGGATCCCTCCGTAGTTAAAGCCAACCTGTTCAGTAGGGTCGCCTCCGGCAACTTTATCCAGATAGGGTATGAAAATACTCTTGGGGAAGAGGGAAGAAGGGGTCAGGAAGGGGCTACCCGCGCCTGTGGCTTCAAGCGATCTCCGACAACGGCAGCAAAGTCGCTCGCGGGGGCGAACTGGTCAAGGGAATGCTTTTGACAATGCCTCAATCCGGTCGAAATCGCGAAAGACGTTGAACGGCATGGTCAGTTTTTTGACTGCGGCCACCAGGGGGTCCTTTCCCTTCACGAAGGTTTTAAGACTTTCGAACCAGTCCAGATTGATGGCAAGAAAATCCTCCACGTCTGTCTGGGTGCCGGTCTCAGTAGTCTCGTGATCTCGCTTGAAAACCGTTTCGCCGCGTTCGGACATGAATGAGTTCGTAACCATAACCGCGAGCAACTCCTCGCCATCTTTCATGTTTCCCAGGTTTTTCCACTCCAGGTCTTCATACGCAACACGGGTCTGACGGGAAGCGTGCACCATTTCGTGAAAGAACACTTCTACGGGACGATGGCCTGGGACGCCCTTGCCACATCCATTCACAGTCCAGTCGTCTGGAGAGACCTCCACGTTGATGTCGCCGCTTTCACCCAACTCCTTAGCCCACGTTTCCGGGTGGGAATACGCATTGCAAGTGTTTTCATCATCCACCGTGTTGGGCCTGATCCAGACTGGTACTCCCTTGTCCAGGCTGTCCAACAGGCAGCGTCCAGTCTTCCACTGGCCAATCTGGTCCAGAAGTTCCCGCACACGGTGCTCGTAGAATCGCACGGATTCCGGCTGGTCGGCAAGTGGGTGAAACTCGTACTGCGCCGCCCGCCTGGCACTCAAATTTGATTTAGGCGCGTTTTGATCATTCATCTGCTTATTTCTAATCTCCAGCCCGCGTTTTTCGCCGCTGATAAAGATCGAATAGTGATGATACTGCAGTCGGCTGGTACCGAAGCTGTGAAAAAGATGAGGGTTTCCCATGTGATTGATGCTCCTTTCCGGTCACGCCCCGCCATGGGAGCTTCCGCGCGCACCGGGGGTGGCGCCGACATCGCGGTTTATGGATGCGACTCGAACCTCGCGCAGCGCGGGCTGGCGCGCACTCCTGCGATTGGGAGTCTGCGATCCCGAAGGGACGCTTGGCTTGCCATGTCACACGCAGAGATTGAAATGCACCTCTGCACCCGCCGCCTAAAATGCAATTTCTGCCGCCTTGAGTTTCTACATTCCCGCATCACCGATGCGGCGCACGAGTAACCACCCCCGTCCCGCCTAGGCGGGACGACCCCTCCTGAATCAGGGGGGAGCTTTTCCGGGCTCCCCTTCTCAGATGAGGAGGGGCAGTCACGCGTAGCGGGGGTGGCGCATACGTCGGGGTTTATGTATGCGGCCAGGATTCCGCGTCGCGCTGCCTTGACGCAGACACAAAGTGCAGTGTCTGCGCCACCCGCAGCAGGGCGACTCCCTACTAATCGCCTACTGCTTTTCCAATTTCCGTGGCCAGCTCCGTTAATGTTGCTGTTAGTACGGTTTGCGGCGGGAGATGCTCCACTATATCGCCGCCAGCTACCCTTGCCAAGTCCTTATCTGTAAGTTCGCCGTGGGCCGCGGTGTCCTTTCGACCTTCGCCGGGCGTCTTGACTTCTTTGTCGTCGATCATGTGTTTCCTCCTCGCTTCGTGCCACGCCCCGTCCTCAGGGTTCGTGGGTCGAACCAAACCAAAAAATCAATCAGCATCGTGCTGAAACACGTGAGATTGGAGACCAGCGAGCCACTAATCGTACTTCCCCTTTACTACAAACATCGAAATTGAGACGAAAAAGACGACAGCCGGAGGAAATTTCTTTGGTGGGGCCGCCGACCGCTATGGGAAGCCAAGTGGGCTGTAGCGCGGGTGTCCCCACCCGCGCTGTTTTTGCAAAACACCATCGGGTATGTTCGTCACCGAAACCCCTTCGCGGGTGGGGACACCCGCGCTACAATCCGCGGCGGGCCGCTCACGGCGCCGCGTTAAAGCCCGTCAGCGGGTTGCCGTAGAACGCGTCAGTCGACCACTCGGTGTGCTTCCAGGGACCGTCCTGGTCTCCCAGAATCTGGACGGGCACGATCACCCGGCTGCTGCCCAGCATGTTGGCCTTGGCGATGCCGTTGTCAAATTTCCCCTCGGGGCTGACAGTGAATTTGATGGACCGCGCCAGGTGGCCATTCCACAGCAGTTTGAACTCATATTCACCGGGATCTCGCTCAGCAGGAAGGGCGGCCCGAACATTCCGGGCTTTTGCCCGGTCTTATCCCAGCCGCGCACGTTGTAGAAGCTGCACTTCACCCGCTCCCACTTGGCGTGTTGCGGTGTGCTGTTGTCCACGAAATGCGTGGTCTCGCTTTCGATCTCATTATCACAGGTTGCCTTGCCCACTTCTTCGCCCTGATACATC
>JASIKV010000114.1 GCA_030049455.1 Terriglobia bacterium | reverse complement strand
GCGAACAACCTGGGGGCCCTGGGCGCGCGCGTCACGCCCGTGGGTATCGTCGGCGACGATGAAACGGGAGACGCCCTGTTGAGATGCTTTCGAGAACGCGATATTTCCACGCGACACATTTTGCGCGTCAAGAAACATCTGACGCCCACCAAGACGCGGATTCTGGGCGGGCTCTCGCACTGGCAGCGCCAGCAGATCGTGCGGGTGGACCGTGAGCCGGCGCAGCCCGTTGGTGCCGCAATCCGCAAGCAATTGACCCGGAACGTGGCCGGTTTGCTTGGGTCATCGAACGGGCTGCTGGTGGCCGATTACGGCTACAGCAGCACGAACGCCACGGAAGTGGAGGTTCTCCGCAGGCGCTCGAAGCGAAACGGCATCCCCATCACCATCGACTCGCGATACGACTTGCTGACATACAAAAATCTTACCGCCGCCACGCCCAACGAGCCGGAAGTGGAAGAGGCGTTCGGGCAGACGATTGGAAATGATCTCGCGCGGCTCCACACCCTGGGCAAAAGGTTTCTTCGGCGGCAGGGGCTGGAGGCGCTTCTGATCACCCGCGGGCGCGACGGCATGGCGTTATTTCAGCCGGGCCGCCCGCCCAGCCACATTCCCATTTTCGGTTCGGACCAGGCCGTGGATGTGACGGGCGCGGGCGACACCGTGATCGCGGCGTTTACGCTGGCCTTGGCAGCGGGCGGCAGTTTTCTGGACGCGGCGCGCATTGCCAATTGCGCGGGAGGAATCGTCGTGATGAAGCGCGGCACCGCCACGGCCTCGCTCCAGGAACTCACGGAGGCGATTCGCAATTTATGAGCTCCCGAGTGATTCCCCGCGAAGAAGTCCGCGCCCTGGGTGAGCGGTTGCGCCGCGAGGGCCGCCGCATTGCCTTCGCCAACGGCTGCTTCGATATTCTTCATGTCGGCCACGTGCGGTATTTGGACGGCGCGAAGCGCTGTGGCGACGTGCTGGTGGTGGGAGTGAACAGCGACCGCGCTGTGGAAGCCTTGAAAGGGAAAGGCCGGCCAATCATTCCGGCCGAGGGGCGAGCGGAGTTGGTGGCCGCGGTCGAATCCGTGGATTATGTCGTCATCTTCGATGGCCTGACTGCGGCGGAGATTCTTCTGGACCTGCTGCCGCACGTGCATTGCAAGGGCACGGATTATTCCCGCGACAGCGTTCCCGAGCGCGAAGTTGTGAAGGGTTTCGGCGGGGAAGTGCAGATTGTGGGCGACCCCAAGGATCACTCGACGCGGGAGCTGCTGGCGGAAATTTCGCGGCGCTCGCAAGGGTGAAGTGGTCGCGGCATGGCCATCCTGGGCATGAGGTGGCCCGGGTTGGAAGCTCGGGCCACAGCGTGCGGAAGGCCCACGCTGGAATGGGGCATGGGGGCTTGGCAGGGAGGGATGAAGGATCCGGCGCAGCGATACCTGATTGTTCGTCTCAGCTCGATTGGCGACATCGTCCACGCCCTGCCCGCGGCGGCGGCGCTGGCGGAAACTTTCCCTGACGCGCACATCCATTGGGTGGTCGAAAAACGCTACGCCGTGCTGCTGGCCGGAAATCCGCACCTTCACCGCGTTATTGCCATCGACACGCTGGGATGGCGCCGGAATTTGACGTCGAGTGAAACCTTCAAGGAAATCTGGAGCGGAGTCGCGGACCTGCGCAGCGACCCTTACACCGCTGCCCTGGATTTTCAGGGACTCTGGAAGTCCGCGCTGGTGGCGTGGTTGAGCGGGTCTGCTGAACGCATCGGCCTGGGTGAGCGCTGGATTCGCGAGCCGAGCGCGGCCGCCCTTTACACGCAAAAAGCTTCGCCGCGCGAGGGCGCGCACGTGGTGGAAGAAAGCCTGGCAGTCGTCGCATGCCTCGGAGCGCATACGGATCACTGGCGATTTCCACTCCCCTGGTATGAAGAAGATGACAACTACGTTGAGGAGCAGCTCGCGGCATTTGACTCAAAGGAGTTTATCCTTATCAATCCCGGCGGCGGCTGGCGGTCAAAGTGCTGGGCGCCGGAGAATTATTCCGGGCTCATCCGGCAATTGAGGGGCGTCCGCCGCGAAAAAATTATTCTCAGCGGGTCGCCGTCGGAGGAAGGCCTGATTGCGGGAATTCTAAAGGGCGCGGGGACTTCGGGCGCCCTCTATTTGCCAACCACTCTTGTGCAACTGATCGCGCTGGCACGCCGCGCCCGGCTGTTTATCGGCGGCGACACGGGTCCGCTGCATCTGGCTGCTGCCGTGGGAACACCCATTGTGGGGATTTACGGCCCCACCGATCCGGCGCGCAACGGGCCGTTTGCCGCAGAAGACCTGGTTCTGTACAACCACGCTCGCGTTGACCACACGCGCTCTCCCGGCGCCGGCTATCTTGCGGGGATTTCCGTGGAAGCGGTGGTGGCGGCGGCGGAAGAACGTTTAATGAGGGCGCATGGATAGCGCATACGCGGCGTGGGCCGCGCGCTGGCGCGTGCCGCTGGGTTTCCTGCTGGGCATTGCCTATCTGGTCTTCTCACGCCCCACGATGAGGATTCTGGTCGCCGGCGGCGCAGTCGCCGCGGCAGGCATGGCGCTGCGCGCTTATGCCGCCGGGCATTTGGTGAAGAACCAGAAACTCGCGACGAGCGGACCTTATGCCTGCACGCGAAATCCGCTTTACCTGGGCAGCGCGGTGATGGGAGCGGGTCTGGCCCTGGCGGGAGGCAGTTGGATTCTGGCGCTCGCCTGTGTGGTGCTGTTTACGGCGATCTATTGGCCGGTGATCCGCCGCGAAGAAGGATACCTGCGCCGCGAGTTCGGCGAAGTCTACGAGAGTTATGCGCGCGCCGTCCCGCTCTTCGTTCCACGCTTGCCGTTGCGGCGCTCCGGCCAAGCCGCCGGAGAAAGATTTCGGTGGAAGCAGTACTGGAAGAATCGCGAATACGAAGCCTTGCTGGGCTACCTTTCCATTATTATTTTTCTGGCGTTCAAAATTCGGCTCCGTTAAATTGAGGTAGGGTGAATTGGTGAAATGCTCCGCGGCTGACGTGTTGACGCAAGTGTCGGGAGGGCACCGGTTCCGCGCGTTGCTTTCCATTCTCCTGCTCGTGATTCTTACGCCGCCCGCGGCGGCTCAAAACCCTCCGCCCCCCTTCAGCCCCGGCGAGACTCTGACTTACGATGTGACGTGGACGATTTTTCGCGCCGGCGTGGTTACGGTCAACCTGCATGACCTCCAGCAGAAGGACCACGACGCTTACGAAATTACCGCGACGGCGCTGTCAGAGGGCTTCGTCAACGTCCTCTTCGCCGTCAATAACGTGTTTCGGGCCGTTTCCGACCCGCAGACGCTCTGCTCCGAGGGAATTACCAAGAAAATCAGCGAGGGCCGCCGCCAAAAGGACACGCACATCACATTTGACTACAGCCGCAAGCTGGCGCTGCTCGATGAGCGCGATTTGAATCAGCCCAAAGCGCCACCCAAGCAGCAGGAATTTGATATCCCTCCCTGCGTTGAGGACATCGTGACGGCCTTCTACTACCTGCGGCGGCAGCGGATGGAGATCGGGCACAATATCGAATTGCCCGTGAATGACGGATCGAAAACCCAGAAGGTGATCGTGGATGTGCAGGCACGCGAAAAAGTGCAGACCCCGATGGGAACCTTTGACGCCATCCGCATCGAGCCCAAGGTTTTCAACGGCCTGCTGAAGCACAAGGGGCGAATGTTTATCTGGCTGAGCGACGAGCCCCGCCAGTTGCCGTTGAGGATCAAGGCGGAAATTACGGTGGGCACCATCACCGGCACGCTGCGCTCCGTGACCTACCCCAAGGCGAATCCGCCCCGCTGAAGCGCGCGCAAATACGACTAGCCCCGGCGTGCAAATCGAGTATAAGCTAGGCCATAGGCTGCATCGAGGGTGGCCATCGCCGGCGTCCCACCGGATCCGGCCTGCTGGGAGTATGCCAACCGCACCATCAATTGGAAAAGCGATGAGCTTTCGAGGGCGCCTGGCGACCAGCCGCCACGTGCTTCGCGAGGCCTTGCGGCACTTCCTGCGGGAAGATTCGCTGATGGTATCGGCGTCGATTGCCTACCACAGCCTGCTGGCGATCTTTCCGCTCCTTCTTCTGCTGCTGGGAATGTGTGGGGTATATATCCGGCGCTTTTCCCCGGCAGTGCCGCTTTCGGTGGTGCTGCAACGGTACCTGCCCATTCGCGCTGACGTCATCATGCAAAATGTGGTGAGCATCAGCCACGCATACGGGAAAATTACGCTCCTTTCCTTCCTGCTTCTGCTTTGGAGCTCTTCGGGTGTGTTCATGCCGCTCGAAAACGCGCTGAACCGGGCCTGGAGTGTTGCGGAGCGGCGCCGCTGGTGGCGAAGCCGTCTGCTGGCTCTCGAAATGTCATGTATCGTGGGCTGCCTTCTCCTGTTGTCAACGGCGTTTGTGGGACTGGGACCGATCTTCCGCCGGCGGCTGGAATTCCTGCTGGGTCCGCACCTGCATTCCCTCGCGATTTTCCTCTACCACATGCTGACGGCGATCAGTTCCTTCGGCCTCGCGCTGCTGATGTTTATTGTGGTGTTTGAGCGCCTGCCCAACCGCCCTATGAATTTGCCGCGCGCTTTGCCCGGAGCGCTTTTGACGGCGCTGCTGTGGGAATCCGCTCGCGGAGTCTTCACCTTCCTCCTGCCGTACTTCAATTACCGCCAGGTTTACGGGTCGATTGGCGCCATGGTCTCCCTGATGACCTGGGCCTATATTTCATCTGCCATCATGCTCTTCGGCGCGCAGGTCTCCCGCACGCTTTACGGCACACTGGAAGTCAATACCGAGGCCATCCCCAAGCCCATTCCCATCTCCGCACTTAAATCCCTCGAAATGTGATGTGACATAACTTGAAAATGAGATCCGTTCGCGGAATGAATCGACATCTGAAAATCGCCCGGCGAATTCTTTTCGCAGCTTCCTCGGTCTTTTTTCTCACTGCGCCGGCCGTATACATCTATCCGCAATTGCCCCCCAGCTACGTTGAAGATTTGCGCTGCGACTATCGGACGGATCCCCTGGGAGTCGATACGCCCGCGCCCCGCCTCAGTTGGATCATGATCGCAGATGATCGGGGAGCCGGGCAAAGCGCTTATCAAATTCTTGTGGCGTCCAGCGCTGCCCAGCTCGCGCAGGATCGCGGCGATCTGTGGGATTCCGGGCGCGTGCCGTCCGATCAAAGCAATCAAATTGCATATGCCGGTCAAGGTCTGCGATCATCTGAGCAGGTCTTCTGGAAAGTCCGCATCTGGGATGACCACGATCAGCCTTCGCCGTGGAGCAAGCCGGGCACCTGGACGATGGGAGTCCTGAACGAAGCAGACTGGCGCGCCGCATGGATCAGTGCGCAGGAAGCAGTGGCGGAGAGCGCTCCATTCGCAGGGATTCACTTGAAGGGTCACCCGCTGCCGCAGCCCTATGCCTCTGCCCCTGCCCCCATTTACCCCACCATGCTTTTGCGGCATGAATTTGACGTGAACCCGCAATTGACGCGCGCGGTGATTCACCTTTCAGGGCTCGGCGAGTACGAGTTGAGGATGAACGGCCGGAGAGTCAGCGAAGACTTGCTCGCTCCAGGCTGGACAAAATACGACAAAACGGTTCTCTACGACACTTATGACGTTACGGCGGAACTGCGGACCGGAAAAAACGCCATCGGTCTGCTGCTCGGCAATGGAATGTACAACGTGCGGGGCGGCCGGTATGCCAAATTCATTGGCTCGTTCGGACCCCTCAAGGCGATTGTTCAACTTCGGCTCGAGTATGCCGACGGGACCGTAGCCTTCATGGTCACGGACGAAACGTGGCGCGTCCATCCGGGGCCCATCACATTTTCATGTGTCTATGGAGGTGAAGATTATGACGCGCGCCGCGACCCCCAAGGCTGGGACCGCCCCGGCTTCGACGATAAGTCCTGGGACGCAGTGACGATCGTGGACGGCCCGGGAGGAAAGCTGCGCGGACTCTCCAGTGCAGCGCCCCCCATTCGAGCATTTGAAGTCCTGAAGCCTGTCCGCGCCAACCTTCTCCGCCCCGGCGTTACGGTCTATGACCTCGGCCAAAATGTTTCGCTGATTCCGCGCATCCGCGTGAATGGCCCTGCCGGCAGCGTGGTGCGAATCACTCCCGCGGAACTTCTGAATGCGGATGGGTCCCTGGACCGCCGCTCCGCAGGGGGCGGCGAAGCCTACTGGCAGTACACGCTGGCGGGCGGAGGTGAGGAGAATTGGTTTCCCAAGTTCTTCTACCACGGCAGCCGATACCTGCAAGTGGAATGCGTGGCGCCGCCGGGCGGGACCTTGCCAGTGGTCGAATCGTTGGAAGGTGTGGTCGTGCATTCGTCTTCAGAAGCCGCAGGCGAATTCGCTTCTTCAAATGAGCTTTTCAATCGGATCCATTCGCTGGTCCGCTGGGCGCAGGTGAGCAACATGATGAGCGTGCTCACCGACTGCCCGCACCGCGAGCGATTGGGCTGGCTCGAGCAATATCATCTCAATGGCCCGTCGCTTCGCTATGAATTCGACCTCGCGGCGCTCTACACCAAGGGCATGAACGACATGGCCGACAGCCAGACGGACGATGGCCTGATTCCCGACATCGCTCCCGAGTACGTGCAGTTCGGGGGCGGCTACCGGGATTCGCCTGAGTGGGGCAGCGCGTTCCTGCAAAGCGCATGGCAGCAATACGAGTGGACGGGCGACGTCGAGTTGCTCCGCCGGCATTACGCGGCCATGCAGAGGTACGTTCAGTATCTGGGCAGCCGCTCGCAGGATTTCATCGTTTCCCACGGATTGGGAGACTGGTTCGACCTCGGTCCGAAGCCGCCAGGAACTGCACAGCTTACTCCTGTGCCGCTTACCGCCACGGCCTTCTATTACGCCGACGCGAGTGTGCTGGCGAAAGCCGCAGAAGTTCTGGGAAACACCTCCGATGCGGCGAAGTATGGGGCCCTGGCGCAAAGCATCGCGGAGGCTTTCAACGGGAAATTCTTCGATTCCTCGCGCCATCAGTACGCACTGGGTTCGCAATGCGCGAATTCCATTGCTCTGGCGATGGGGCTTGCGCCCGCGGCCGAGCGCGATGCAGTTCTGAACGCTGTTGTGCAGGATGTGGCCAGCCGGGGAAATTCCCTGACTGCCGGTGATGTGGGTTATCGCTACCTGCTGCGCGCGCTCGCGGAGGGCGGCCGGTCCGACGTGATCGATGCGATGAGCAACCAATCCGAAAAACCGGGCTATGGGTTTCAACTTGCGAAAGGCGCAACCAGTTTGACCGAAGCGTGGGACGCGGAGCCGGCGGTCTCACAAAACCACTTCATGCTGGGCCAGATCATCGAGTGGTTTTATCACGATCTTGCCGGAATCGGCATCGACCCTGCCCTGCCGGGCTTCAAGAAGATTGTGATCCGCCCGGCAACTCCCGGTGATCTTACCTGGGTGAAGGCCAGCTACAAATCGATTTACGGAAGAATCGAAAGTTCCTGGAAGCGCGACGGCGGCCGTTTTACGTTGGACGTTGAAATTCCGCCCAATACTTCCGCGACAGTCTATCTCCCCGCGCAATTCGGGGTGTACATCACCGAAAGCGGAAAGCCTGCGGACCAAGCCATGGGAGTGAAGTTCCTCAGGAAGGAAGACAGCGCTTCGGTTTACGAGATTGAATCCGGGCGCTACAGCTTTGCTGTAAACTGATGGCAGTTTTTCCAACCGGCGGCCGATGACTGAACACGGACGGCCAATCCTCTAGCCCTTCACGAAGGGCTCTTCCAGAGACTTGCTCTGTCCCGTGAAAAGCTCCGCACCGTCTTCGGTGATGTGCATGTCGTCTTCCAGCCGCACGCCGAATTCACCGCGGATATAGATTCCCGGTTCGTCGCTGAAGGTCATGTTGTGCTCTAGCTTCAGTGCGTCGCCGCGAACCAGGTACGGCCATTCGTGCCCGTCCATTCCCATCCCGTGGCCAAGACGATGCGTGAAGTACTTGTAATCGGGTCCGTATCCTGCATCCGCGATCACTTTGCGAGCCGCCGCGTCCACGGCCTGGGCCTCGACGCCGGGGCGCGCTGCATCCAGCGCGGCCTTTTGCGCGCTGTGGACAATATCGAACACGCGGCGCATCTTGTCCGTGGGCTTGCCGAGCACAAAGGTGCGAGTGATGTCCGACCCGTAGCCCTCCACGATGCAACCATCGTCAATCATCACGATTTCACCTTCATGAATGGTCTGCGGCTGAACCGAGCCGTGCGGCAGCGCCGAGTACGTGCCGACATTAACGCTGGCCTCGCCCGGGAACCCGGTTTGCCCGTATGCGGCATCGATCAGCTGGCGAAGCTGGCGCTGCGTCATGCCCGGTTCGAGCGCGCGCCAGGCCGCTTCATACACGGCGATGGTCACCTGCGCGGCGAGCCGCATCAGTTCGACTTCATGGTCGGTCTTGTGCATTCGGCAGCCGGCGGTGACGGGCGTGCCGCTCGTGATGTTGAGGGCGGGCGCCGCCTTGGCCACACCGTCGCTGAAAACGTAGTGGATGGTTTCCTCCATTCCCAACCGGCCGCTGGAAAGGCCGCGATCGCGCAGGCCCGCTGCCACCAGCGCGTAGGGACTTTCATCCTCCTGCCAGGTGCGAATGTCATTGCTCCCGGCCAGCGGGCTCATGCCAATCTGCTCACCCGCGCGGTCACGTTCGAATGCCGGGCAAACGAAGAAGGGTTCGCCGCTGGCGGGAAGAATCAGGGCGAACAGGCGCTCGCCGCCGCCCCAACGGATGCCGGTAAAGTAGGCGAGCGACGTGCTGCCCATCAACATCAGCGCGTCAATTTGCTGCTCGGTCATCAATCGCCGAGCCTGCTCAATCCGCGCGCGCCGCTCGTCCGTGGTGATGGGCCTGGCCTGATTGCGCATTGATTTCAGCGCGGCAATCGAGGGGGGCAGCGGACCGTGGGAATTCCCGGCGCCCATTTCCTGCGCGGAGAGAGCCTCCGATTCTCTTCCAGATACAAAGCCGAAGGTCAGAGCGAGTCCGGCGCCGGCGTTGCGCAGGATTTTACGGCGTGAAGGCATTTCATCCTCCGAAGATAAAAGTGGATTTCGCGAGAGAGCTTAGAACCGATGGGAGTGCGCTGTCAATTGCCACAGGAGAGAGATTCACTGCCACGAATATACTTTCAGTTGCCCACGCGCTCGGGAACTTCAAACAATCGCGCGGTGACTGCGCCGAAGATCATGCCGCCGACGTGCGCCAAATAGGCGACACCGCCCGTATCGGAGTGAACCACCGCGCCGGCGCTGAAAAGCTGAATCACAAACCATATCCCGATCAGCAGCGAGGCGGGGACCAACGTGACGCGCGCAAACCATCCGATGAAGAGAATCGACTTGATGCGGTCGCGCGGATAAGTGACCAGAAAAGCGCCCATGACGGCGGCGATTGCGCCGCTTGCTCCGAGGTTTGGAATGGTTGATTTGGGACTGGCGGCAACCTGTGCGAGGGTCGCGACCAGTCCCCCCATCAGGTAGAAAACCAGATAGCGTAGAGGATTCATAGCGTCCTCAATCTCCGGGCCAAAAGCCCAAAAAAACACCATGTTTCCGATAATGTGCAGCCAGCCCCCATGCAAGAACATGGCCGTGAGAATTGTAATCCACGCGTGACCGGCGGTAATCTGCGCGGGGACGACCGACCACTGCATCGCAAAGGAATCGCCCAGGAGGAGTTCGAGGAGAAAGGCAATCGCATTGACAACGATAATGAGCAAGGTGACGACGGGAAAGTGCGCGGGACGACGCGAGGCGTCCGATAAGGGGATCATGCCTCCCATTTAATTTTTCCACCCTCTTTTTAATCTCACGAAATGCTGTTTGCAGGCAAAATCGGGATTGAGATTATCACCCGAGGCGGTCAATGTGCAATTCAATGCGGCCGCACTCGGTGATGCGGGCAGGGCAGGAACTCAATTCCGGGATTGGCGGCCTGGCGCAGCGTTTCAAGGCTTACTCGTGCCTCAGAGCCACCAGCGGATCGACCTTGGTGGCGCGGCGCGCGGGGATGTAGGCAGCGAGCAGCGCGGCGGCGGTCAGCAGCAGCGGCAGCGCGATGAGGGTTGCGGGATCGGTAGCGCGAACGCCGAACAACAGGCTGGAGATCAGCCGGGCGAGCCCCAGCGCAGCAGCGACTCCTATCGCAACGCCGGCGAGCGCGAGCCCCAGCGCTTCCTTTAGCACCAAGCCGAGGATCTCGCTTTTGTCTGCTCCCAGGGCGATGCGAACTCCGAATTCGTGTGTGCGGCGCGAGACCGAATAGGAGATCACGCCAAAGACTCCGGCAACGGCCAGGGTGACCGCCATGGCGCCGAACAATCCAAACAACCAGGTTCGCAAGCGCGCCCGGCTCAGTGAGGCGTCCACCGCCTCCGTCATCCAAACGACGTCGGTGACAGGCAAGTCGCGATCCACGTTGTGGACCGCGGCCTCAACTTCATGCGTGGCCGCGGACTGGCTCAATGAAGTTTTGCTGACCAGAACGAGGCCCCAGAACGGCGACTGGTCAAACGGGACGTACATCATGGGTCCGGGGGCGCGGCTCAACGAAGCATCGCGCACATCGCCCACCACTCCCACGATTTCACGCTTTACGTTGACGTCCGGCGGAAATCCAAACACAAGATGTTGTCCCAGTGGGTTCTGATCGGGGAAGTAGATGCGCGCCAGTTCCTTGCTGATGATGGCGACGCGCGGGGCTGCCATCGCATCCTGGTCGCTGAAGGTCCGCCCGCGCAGCAGCGGGATGCTCATCACCCGAAAGTAATTCGGGCTGATGGCTTCGAAGTCCGCCGTCACGCTCCGGCCCTGCGCAACCGGCGGGCTGTTTACAATCGAAAACGGCAGGTTCACAGACTGGTTTGCCAGCGGAGCGGGAACGGCGACGGCGGTGTTTTGCAGGTCGGGTTGAGCCTGAATGCGCGGCATGGCATCGTCTGAAAATGCCGTCCATTGCTGCGGCGTCTTGTACTGGAACCGCGGAAGAGAGACTTCCAGCTTGAGAACCTTCTGCGTTTCAAAGCCCGGATTGACGGACAGCAGCGCGGCAAAACTGCGGATGAGCAGTCCGGCGCCCACCAGCAAAACCATGGCCAGAGCGATCTCGGCAGTGGCCAGGAAATTGCGCGCCCGCTTGCGCATCTTCCCTTCGCCCGGGCGGCCGCCGCTTTCCTGGAGCGTGGCGTAGAGGCGGGGATCCGCCGCAAAAAGCGCGGGCGCCACTCCGAACAGCAAACTGGCGGCAAGAGACAGCGCCAAAGCAAAGGCCAGCACGGAACCATCCATTCGAATCGAGTCCGCGCGCGGAAAGCTGGCCGGGAGCAATCCACTCAATCCTCGAACGCCCCAATACGCCAGTGCGATTCCCAGTGCCGCGCCCACCAGGGCCAGCACCGCGCTCTCCGTCAGCAATTGGCGCAGGATGCGATTGCGGCCCGCG
>JASIKV010000113.1 GCA_030049455.1 Terriglobia bacterium | reverse complement strand
CGTGGGACGAGGCGAGCGAGTTCTGCGCGTGGTCGGGCGGGCGACTGCCCACAGAAGCGGAATGGGAATACGCGGCGCGCGCTGGAAGCACCGAGGCGCGCTACGCGACGCTCGCGGAAATCGCCGCAATTGCACCTTACGGAAGCCCTCCGCGCGTGGCCGGCCTGAAGCGCCCCAACGCCTTTGGCCTGTTCGATACTTTGGGTAATGCTTCCGAGTGGGTGAACGACTGGTACGACGACCAATACTACCAGCACAGCCCGGCCGCTGATCCGCCCGGGCCGAAGGGCGACGGCTCGCGCGTGCTGCGCGGCGGTCCGCTGACGAATACGCCGTGGATTGTGCGCGTTTCCTACCGCGATCGCAGATACCCGGGCGGCCGCGATGCGTTCGACAGTTTTCGCTGCGTGTGGGAAGCTCGCTAGTCCATACTTGCAGAAGTAAGCGTTCTTATTGAGATGGGCTGAAGCCCCGCCCTTCCGGGCTCGGAAATAATTCCGCTGATTAACGCACCGAAGTACGAGCTGGCGCCATTAGGACTTGGTTTGAGTAATCTGCATCCCCGTGAGCGATGGCGCCATGGGCGAAGGGATGTAGCTGAAGCCGTAGGCGAAGGGTGCGCCGCCGATGCCGCCCTCTTTGTACACGATGCGCGCCGGAGTGAAGATATTGGCGGCCTTGGGCGAGTAGGGCAGCGCGGCCTCGAAAATCGAGCCCAGGGCGTAGTCCTTCTGACTGGTCACGCGGAAGCCGCCCTTGGAAACATTCACGGATAGGACCACTTCATCGCCAAACTCGGCGCTGCGCAGGCAAACCTCGACCTTGAGGGGGATGCGCGGCGACTTGCGCTCCTGAATCGAATGGCGAGGCTGCTTGGGGATGGAAGCGGACGACGCGGCGCGGGCCGGCTCCTCCACAATTTCCGATTGAATCCACAGCGTCGCCTTGTCGCAGGGCGTGCACGCGCGAATGAGGCACTGATTGGCCAGAAAGACTTCCAGCTCGAAGACGTCCAGGTGCGCGACTTCCTGCGAGTGGCAGTTGGTGCACTCGAGAACCAGGCGTCCGGCGGGATCTTCCGTGCCGTCGAGCACAGGAAATTCGATGCCCCAGACGTTCGGCTCGGGCTCCAGGAAAGCGATGCCGTAGTGGCAACCTTCCGACTCACCCATGATGGGGCCGACCACACGCACGGAAGTGTCCATGGCGGTCTTCAGGCAGCGAAGCTTGAGGGTCTGTTGCGGAATCAGCGGCTGCTTGGCGATGATGCGCGCGCCACGACGGCTGAGCACCAGAGCACGGGTCTTCTCCACGAATGCCTTGCCGGTCGGGTCGGTTCCCGAAATGATGATCGGAACCTCCATGAACAACCGGTCACTACTGCGCATTTCCTGGCACTCCCTTTCCACCGCCCGAAATTTTCGGGCGTGGCCGCGCTGAGCAATCGTATGCAAATTCCATCGGTCTGTTGCAGAGAAATTATAAGCCCGCCTATCGGGCCGTTCAATCTGAAACGCCGCAAGGGCTGGAGATTGGATTTGAAAACTCTCAGAAACAGAGCGGCGTTTCGCGAAAGCAAAGGTGGAAAGGCCGCATGAGCCGCCGCTGGGTCGTCCTCGCCCTGATTTTTCTGGGCATCGTGATCAACTACATCGATCGTGGCAATCTGAGCGTCGCTGCCCCGGCGATCATGGCGGATTTTCGGCTCGACCCGGCGTCGATGGGCATGCTGCTCTCCGCGTTCTTCTGGACGTACGCGGTTTTTCAGATTCCCTCCGGCACGATTGTGGACCGCTTTGGGATTCGCGGGTCGTATGGAGTCGGATTTCTGGTCTGGTCGCTGGCGTCGGCGGCGATTGCGCTCAGCCACGGCGCGCGCGACATCGTGGGATTGCGCATGGCGTTGGGCATCGCGGAATCGGTCGCGCCACTCGCCAGCCTGGCGTTTATTCGAAGCAATTTCGAAGGGAAGGATCAGGGGCTGCCGACTTCGATCTACATTGCCGGTCAGAATATCGGGCCGGCCGTGGGCGCGCTGGTGGGTTCGCTGCTGCTCGACCGCTGGGGTTGGCGAGCGATGTTCGCGATGACCGGGTTGGGCGCGCTCTTCTGGTTGCCCGCCTGGCTGGTTGCTGTTCCGTCCAAGGGTGCTCGTACGGAAGCGCCCGCCGCGAAACTTCCGCAGGAATCCGCCTGGCCCGCGTGGTGGTCGTGGCAGATGATCCTGGGCAGCCGAATCTTCTGGCTGATGTCGGCGGCAACCTTTCTGTCTTCCTACTACTGGTATTTCGTCCTGACCTGGGTGCCGAGTTACATGATCCTGGCGCGCGGATACTCGACTGTGGAAATGGGCCGAGTGGTTTCCACAGGGCTCTTCATCATGGCCGTGGTGAATGTCATCGGCGGCATGGCGGCGGACAGAGTGGCGGCGCGCATTGGAGTTTTCAAGGCGCGTGTCATGTTTGGCGCGGCGGGCTGGGGCGGGACGGCGGCGATTCTGCTGCTCCTGGTGACCGATCGCCAGTGGACTCTGCCCATATTCACCCTCGCGATGTGCGCGACGGGAATCGGTAATACCAGCTACTGGGCGATTTCGCAACACCTGCCCCCCCAGAGCATGGTGGGGCGTGCGATTGGATATCTGAATACCGTTTCTGTACTGGCGGGAATCGTTGCGCCGCTCACAACAGGTTTCATCCTGGGGCCGCAAAAGCATTTCGGCCCGGCGATTCTCGTGGCCGGAATCGGTCCCGTGCTCGCGGCGCTCTGCATGCTGGCCGCCGGAGGAAGGGGATTGGAACAGATGAAAACCCGGCTGGCAGGGGAAGCTTAGAAAGAGTGTTCGTAACGGGGGTTAAGGTTGTTCTTCGCCGAGAATTGCTGCAATATCGCGCCGCGCGTGAAGGATTCGAATGATCTGCAGTGGTTGGGTATGGGGATCGTAGACGATAAGATAGTTCGGAAAGGTT
>JASIKV010000112.1 GCA_030049455.1 Terriglobia bacterium | reverse complement strand
CAGAAAGCGATTGCGCAGCCCCACCATCGGAAACCGCAGGTTATCTTCATAAGTTATCACGGCGCTTGACGCCCGATTTCCGCCCAATCCTCGTTTCAAAATTCCCGCTGTTGATTGGATGCGAACGGGTCGGCGGGCGTTGGAGCGCGCATTCACCCTCGAAGCCCACCCTTCAGCAAGGGCGGCAGCTCGCGCATATCGTCCAAAGTCACGTCCGGCGCCACCTTTTCCAGTGTGTGCGCTCCAAACCCATATGTGACGCCACAGGTCAGCACACCGGCATTTCGGCCGGTAAGCACATCCGTATCGGAGTCGCCAATCATCAACGTCTCGCAGGGGGCGGTCTTAAAGTCCTCCATCAATTGGTTCAGTCCGACGGGATCGGGCTTCTTTTGAGGAAAGCTATTGCCGCCATAAACGCGTTCGAAGTGCGCTCCGAACCCGAGCCGCGCAATCATTTCACGGCTGAAATTCACGGGCTTGTTGGTCAGCACCGCCATCTTGCGGCCGCCAAGCTCTCGGAGCGCCTCGGAAACACCGGGATAAGGAACCGTGTGATCGAGCATGTGCGCACGATAGTAACCCAGAAAAAACGCCAGCCCCTTCTCGACGTTTTCAGGTGTGGCTTGGTTTCCAAGTGACCTGCGCACCAGGAGCGTCACCCCGTTGCCGACGTAGGTTGCGATGAGTTCAAGCGCCAGGGGAGACAATCCCATCCCAGCCCGCATCGCATTGACGCTCGCCGCCAGATCCTGCTTGCTGTCCACAAGCGTGCCATCCAGGTCGAATACCAGCAATCGAACTTCTCTCCAGTCCGGAGGAGCGGCGTTTGACATGATTAAGTTTCGGGTTTGGGCTCAGTTCCGGGATCGAGCGCACTCAAAACTAATGCGGCCTGCTCCGCCGGAATGGGATTGAAATGAAAACCCTCGGTGCCCAGAAAGCTTCGCCGGCCCTCCATGTCGGGCTGAATTTCGATATGCCAATGATAATCCTCCGGTACGAATTTCCACCAGTCTTCAGCCGGTTTCCACGCGTGCAAATTCGGCTCCGTGTGAATGACCAGGTGAATTGAGGGAGATAAGCACTCCACTCGTTGGAGGCAGGATTTGAGAAATGGCGCGAGTGCCGCGGCACGGCCCGGCAATTCCAAATCGCCCTCAAACGACGAAGAGTGACGGGCAGGAACGACCCAGAGCTCGTATGGCGATCGCGAGCCGTATGGACAGAAGGCCACGAACTCATCCGTCCGGTCAACCACCCTGGTTCCCTGAGTCAGTTCCTGCTCCAAGGCATCGCAATGGAGGCAGCGTTCGTGCTTGCGAAAGTGCTCACGGCTCCACCGAAGTTCAATTTCCAGCATATGCGGAAGCACAGGCGTGCCCAAAACCTGGGAATGAGCATGCCCTGTAAACGCCGGCGAGGGTGGGTGCTGGTCCTTGAATAGGGAAACATAGCGAAGGCGGCGGTCCTGTTTCAGGTCAAGAATGCGGTCGCGGAAGAGCTCCAGCACGTGGGAAATCTGCGCATCGGGAAGCTGCGTCAAGGTTTTTCCATGCTCGCGTGTTTCCACCACTATCTCATGGGCGCCAATGGGATTCATGCGGTCGAACATGCCCTCTGCCCGGCGGTTCGCCTCTCCCTCAATGCGAAATAAAGGGGCGCGATCATGAAACACTCTGGCGATCCATGCACCGGACTCGTCTCGCGACTCGCGGATGGCAGGCGGAGTCATACGCTCGTTTCCCGGGCAAAAAGGACAGGACACACCATCATCGTGGGCGTCGGGCAAAACCGGCCGCTTGCCCGTAATGACCCATCGGCGCGTAAAGGGGTCCAATCGAAGCTCAGCCACGCATTCATCCTTCAGACAAAGATCCAATGCTCATGCGAATTCGTACAAAGAGGATAATGGGCAGTGAACCGTTGCCAATCTCCGGCTCATCATTCTAGCTTGGATTGGCCGTACCGTCATGAGGGACTAGCTCACGCAGGGTCCAGTACTCCCTCGACGGTTTATGCGTAGTGTGATACGTTTGAAACTCAGAATTTCTTCATGCCAGCAAAAGGAATATGGCAGAGATAATCCCATTCCGCGCCCTCCATTACGATTCGCGGAAGATTTCCAACCTCAGCACGGTGGTCACGCAACCCTACGACAAGATTACCCCCGAGATGCAGACTCGCTATTACGACTCGCATCCTTACAACCTGGTGCGAATCGTGCGCGGACGCACGCTCTCAAACGACGGGCCGGCGAACAACGTCTACGTTCGCGCGGTCCGCGACTTTAATGCCTGGGTTGAAAAAGGAATACTCACCAGCGAGCGGGAACCTGCCATCTATCCTTACCACCAGGAATACGAAATCCCGGGGCAGCCGGGTGAGACCAAGACTCGACGGGGCTTTATTGCCCTCCTGCGTCTTGAGGAGTATTCGGCGCACGTCGTCCATCGCCATGAGATGACACTCGCTGGGCCCAAGGTCGATCGCTTGGAACTGCTCAAAGCCACTCGGGCGCACTTTGGCCAGATTTTCATGCTCTACAGCGACCCGCAAGGAGAGATCGAAGCGCATCTGTCAACTCCCACGGCGGCCGCCCCCTGGGAAGAGGTCACGGATGAGTACGGGACGCGACACACCGTGTGGCGTGCGAATGATTCCAAAACCATCTCGAATATATATTTGGCCTTGCGCGACAGGCCCCTGGTGATTGCAGATGGCCATCACCGCTATGAAACCGCTCTTGCCTATCGGAACTACTGCCGGCAGTGCGGCTTTGGCGGTAACAACGCCGAATACGTGATGGTCACCTTTGTGCGCATGGAAACCGATGGGCTGACCATTCTGCCCACACATCGATTGGTGCACAGTCTGGGCGGATTCGACGCGGGGAAATTCGCATTGGGTGTCCGGAAGATGTTCGATTGGGAGGGAGTGGAGGTGACGGGTCCGCCCGGTGAGTGGTCGACGCGGTTCCTCGCACGGCTTGGCGCTGCGGGCCGCGAAAGACCCACAATGGGAATATACTCCGGGACGGGGAAGCTTGCGTTGCTGCGATTGCGTGAGCAATTTGCCCTCGACCAGGAACTTGCGGATCTTCCGCCCACGCTTCGCAGGCTGGATGTCCTTCTGCTCCATCGGCTGATTCTTGAACGCCAGTTGGGAATCGACGCGCGGGCCGTGCGGGAAGAACAGAACCTGTCGTATTTTCGGGATTCAGCCCTGGCCTGCGAACAGGTTAATGAGGGCAAGGGGCAGATCGCGTTCCTGTTGAATCCCACCCCTGTCGATGCTGTTTATTCCAACGCTTTGGCTGATTGCCCCATGCCCCAAAAGTCCACGGACTTCTATCCGAAGTTGTTGTCCGGTTTGACGGTCTACTGGCTGGACAACCCCGGGGGGATTTGAAAGTCTTTCCTCATCGCCCCGGTGGGGCGGGTGGCTGGACCTCCTCACGGCGCGCAAAGATTACGATGTGCTGTGCAGGCAGGGTTTCTACAAGCTGGACGCGCGCAAGCCCCACCACAGCCATTTCCCGTGTGAGTTGCTCAACGCTCATCTTGTGAACCTCTTTAATAGGCACGCGCGGATCTTCCTTGCGGTACTCGACAAACACGACGCGCCCTGCGGGCTTGAGCGCCTCGCGGACTTTGCTCATCACCTCGAAGGGATAAGCGAGTTCGTGATAAACGTCTACAAATAGCACCCGATCGACACTGTGGCCTGGAAGCCCAGGGTCCGTCTCCGTGTCTCTGATCTCCTCCACGTTGGCGATTCCCTTCGCCGTCGCGCGCGCCCGAATGGTATCGAGCATTTCTTGCTGAATATCCACGGCCAGAACTCTTCCCGTGTTGCCGACTTTCGGCGCAATCCGAAACGTGAAGAATCCGGAGCCCGCGCCAAAGTCTGCGACCACATCCCCCCGATGCAAATCCATCGCTTCAATCACCACCTCGGGATGCTCTTCCTCGGCGCGCTCGGGACGATCCAGCCAAGACATTCCACCCGCCCCCATCACTTGAGCGATTTCACGGCCCATGTAGAACTTTCCCGTCCCATTCGGATCATGGTTTTCGCGGAATTCGTAGCGGGTTGTGGTTTGAAGAGCTGATTCCTGGGATCGGCCCGCTGCCCACATAGTGAGGCCGGGATGAATAGCCATTCGCCCCCACCAAACTGTGGCCGTAACAAGGAGGAGGAGCCGCGCAAGGGTTCCAGCAGATTGAAGGGGTTTCAATCGAAGCATCACGCGGTCACATTCATCGGCCTGAGCCGGTTTTCGGTAATGTCCGGGAAGACAAAGATTGCGCACCTATAACTCCCAGTACGTCTCTCCCGCACAGGAGCGGCAGAGAGTCAGCCCGTCCCTTCGAATTTCCCGGCGAAACGCAATTCCTTCGCCGCACCTCTGACAGAGGACGCGGTCTGCCGGGTAGCCGGGAAAATCCTCGGGCCTAAAGTTCAGGATAATCGGTGTCCATCGGAACAGCCGTTCGTCGGGAAAGACCCGGTAGGCCTCGGCCAGCGCGTCGTCGCGAGACAGGTGGTTAAAGCAGTTGACGGCCTCCGGCTCAACCGTTTCCAGCGCCACAATCCGGCATGCCCGGCCGCGAGTAACGTCCAAAAAGCTCGCTGCCATCTTGCCCCAATCGCGAAATTTCAAGGTGCGATTTCCCAGACGGCACCCCAACACCAATTCCAAAATGTCGGGCAAGCAGCGGTCGGTTTCCGCCACCACAATCAGCTTTCGGTGGAAAGCCGCCGGGTCGTCAATCTCCAAAAGCTTCATCGCCAGAATGGACATTCGGATGGCGAGGATCACACCCGGGCGGGGGACGCCTTTCGAGGAAGCCTTTGCGACATATTCGGCGAGGCTGAGCATGACTTATCGCGGGTCCTTTGACAGCCCGGCGACCCGCGCCCAATCATCGGGTGTATTGACGTTCATTAATTCCGCCTCGCGCACACCGGCGCTCTGCATTTCGCTGCGGGTAATTTCCTCAACGCGAATGTGCTCCAGAAGTTTGACGACACTCCGCTCTCCTTGTTGAAGCGCCTGGGTAAACGCCGTCTGGCAATTTGCGTGGTACGCGGCAGAAAGGGGTTGCCAGCCGTCGGCTGTGCGCGGCACGACGGCGTCGCACTGTGAGGCACGCACGCGCTGTACCAGGAGCTGGACGAAATTATGGGTCACGAGGGGAAGGTCACAAGCGAGGAAGATATTCCACCGCGCCTGAGTGGAGTAAAGTGCCACACAAACACCCGCCAGCGGACCTTCCGCCCATTTGTCAGGAAGTACGGGGAGCCCGAGATCTTCATAGCGGCCCGAAGGTGCGAGTAATGTAACCTTTTCAACGAAGGGGCGCAGAGTTTGCGCCGCGCGCAGCACCATGGGCTGTCCGTCGATTTGCATGAGGGCTTTATCCTGCCCCATGCGCAGGCTCTTACCGCCTGCCAATACGTATCCGTGAATTTCCACCATTCCTCGAAATCCGCGCCCTCAGCGCGCGTCTCCTCTTTCCTCAGGTTTCTCACGAATTTGCACAAACTGCCAACCGAAACGCCCCTTGACGCAGAGATTGCCATGCGTCACACCATTCTCAATGGGGGAATCGACTTTGACAATCTTCTCATCCTGAACGCGCAGCGTCAGCGTGCACCCCACCCCGCAATAGGGGCAAATGGTGTCTGTGGAAGTTTGCTGCGATTCATCCCAGGTTCCGGCCTTTCGCATGTCATGCTCGCTCACGAACATCAATGCGCCGGTGGGACAGACGCCGATGCAATTGCCGCAGTACACGCACGCGGACTCCGGTAGCGGCACGGCATATTCGGTGGAAATACGCGCGTCAAATCCGCGGCCGGCCACGGCGATGGCAAAAGTGTTCTGCGCGTCGGGACCGCAGGCTTCCACGCACTTGTAGCAGAGGATACACTTGCCGTAATCGCGCACGTAAAGTTCATTGTCGGCCTTTACGGGCTGAGCAACGGCGGCGGCCTGCGAGCCGTCCGGAGGAACATGAACGCCCGCGCGGGCCGCGTCACGCTCTGCGGAAGGCGGCTGAGGCGTTCCGAAGCGCTTTGGCCGTGCATCATATCGCTCCAGGTACGATTGAATCTGCGGCGAAGTCGAGACGTCAACGGAAGACGCGAGAAATTCCAGAATCAACCGGCGGCTCAAGCGAACCCGCTCCGAATTGGTTTTCACCACCATGCCGTTTTCTGCCTTGCGCGAGCAGGCCGGTACTAGCGTGCGCGATCCCTCGAGCTCTACCACGCATACCCTGCAAACGTTTACCGGCGTCAGCGATTCGAGATAGCAAAGCGTCGGAGTATCGATGCCGGCTGCGCGGGCGGCCTCCAGCAGCGTCGCTCCCTCGGGGACGACAATCTCCCGGCCATCAATGGTCACCCGTACGCATCCCCTTGGCGATGGCGGGGGAACCGTGGGAACAGGTCCTTTGGCAATCGGAACCAGAAGGTTCACACCCTGGACCGGAATTGAAACATTGTCTTTCTCTTGACCCATAAATTGCCCTGCAATTTACTTGACCCGGATTTGCTGCTTTGGGTTGTGGCGACGCTCGATGAGCGCCCTGCGCTGTCAACTAACCGCTGCTGCAAGAGTCAGGCGGATACACCACGATCCCGGCTATTGCGATGTGGCGATTTGAGCTCAGAACAATCGCCAGCGCCGCAATGCGGATTCGACCGCGCTGGAGGCGGTCTGGCCCAAACCGCAAATCGAGGCATCACGCATCACTTGCCCAACTTCTTTCAGCACATTCAGCTCATTATCGACAGAGCCGAATGGCCGCCCGTGATGGAGGCGTTGTAACGACTCCTCCTGCCGGACGGTCCCCAGGCGGCAGGGAACGCATTGACCGCACGATTCATCGCGGAAGAACGCGGCGATGCGATACAGAATTTTGCGCAGGTCCACCGTATCATCGAAGAGCATTACTACGCCGGAGCCAAGCGACGCTCCCACGGCTCGGGTCCCCTCGAATGTAAGCGGCGTATCCAACTCATTGGGCGTCAGGAACGCACCCGCGGCGCCACCCACCAATACGGCCTTCAGCCGCCCGCTGCCGGCAACCCCAGCGCCCATTTCAATCAACTTGCGCAGTGTCGTTCCAAACGGAACTTCATAAACGCCTGGCCGGGCAATGTGACCGGACAGGCAGAAAAGCTTCGTGCCCGTCGATCCCTCCGTCCCTGTCGCTGTGTAACGCTCACCGCCTTCCTGAACAATGAGCAGGAGATTAATCAGAGTCTCCACGTTGTTGATGACGGTCGGTTTGCCGAACAGCCCTACCTGGGTGGGAAACGGAGGCTTGCTGCGCGGCTCGCCCCGCAGCCCCTCGATGGAGTTGAACAGCGCGGTTTCTTCGCCGCAGATGTAAGCGCCGGCTCCGCGGCGAATTTCGATGTCGAAGTCCACGCCGCGCCCCAGGATGTTGCCGCCCAAATATCCTCTTTCGCGCGCGTGGGTGATGGCGTGAGCAAGCATTTGGCCGGCCAGCGGATATTCGCCGCGCAGGTAGAGGTAGCCGCGTTCGCAGCCGAGCGCGGTGCCCGCAATGGTCATGGCCTCAATCAGAGAATACGGGTCGGCTTCCATCACCACGCGGTCCTTAAACGTGCCGGGCTCCGACTCGTCGGCGTTGCAAACCAGATAACGCGGTTTGTTTGCCGGGTCCCACTTCCTGCCCGTAGGAAATGCCGCGCCCCCGCGGCCTACCAGGCGCGAATTCGCAACCTCGCGCACAACACATGCCCCCCCAAGATCGAGCGCGCGGCGCAGGGCATCGTATCCACCGTGAGCACGATAGTCGTCGATGCTGGCGGGATCGATCTGCCCCACGCGGCGCAGCAGCTTCAATTGGGAATGGTCACTTTGAGCGGCCTGGGGCGCAGATGAGCTTGCTTCGAACCGGTCGGGAGGGTCTTCGACCGTGTCGATCGCAAACAATTCAAGCGTTGACGTAAGCGAACTGGAACTCGCGGGCGCCGTGACTTTTTCCGCATGCGTTTCGCCTGCCCTCGACATCAAAGCAGCAGGCGCGCGTTCGCACAAGCCCAGGCAAGGGCTGCGCAGCCACGTGGCTTTGCCTTCGAGGCACGTCGAACCCGCAGGGCCCAATTGGTTTTCAAGTTGCCGGCAGAGTTCTTCCCCACCCCGCGTCATGCAACCGATGTCATCGCAAACGTGCAGTACGCAAGGCGGGCGCGGCGAAACTGAAAAGAGCCCGTAGAATGTTGCGACACCGTAGGCTTCAGCGGGAGGAACGTCGAGACGCCGGCAGGCATAGTTCAGCGCGCCGGGGGTAATCCACCCCAGGCGCGACTGGATGGCGTGGAGCACAGGCAGAAGCTGGTGGCGCTCGGCGCCACGCCCATGGCCGTCGACCGCGGAATGCCCATCACGGTCGGGACGGCGCGGCCCGCCCCTCCAGCCGGAATGCGGCACGCCGAGGACCGAGTCCACGGCTTCCTGCTCAGCCGAAGATGGATGAACTTTAGTGAAATGAGCGTCCACGCGGGTCTCTATCGATTCCGAAGCTGATCGACCGCCGCCCTATGGTCCTGCGGGAATGGCGATCTTTTCCACGCGAATTGCCGCGGCCTTGAACTCCGCCGTGCCGGATTTCGGGTCCACCGCATCGATGGTAAGAACATTTGTAGCCACTTCGTCGGGGAAATGCACGCTCAAGAATGCCAGGCCAGGCCGAAGTGACTCATCAAAGCGAACCGGCGCCACCGCAGAGCCGCGCCGCGAGGTGACAAGAACTCGCTCGCCCTCCACCAGGCCGTAGCGCTCCCCGTCCTCCGGAGAAATGTCCAGCATCTCCGGCTGCCGCAAGGGTGAACGATAGCGCGAGGTCTGAACTCCGGTGTTGAACGACTCCAGGCGGCGGCCCGTGGTGAGGCGCAGCGGGAAATCATCATCCAAACGATCCACCGGCGGCTCAAATTCCACAGCGCTGAACTTTGCCGGAGGGCCGACGATGGGATCTTCCCACAAGCGGCCATGCAGGAAGAGCTCGCCCGGGTGCGATTCGTCGTAGCACGGCCACTGAATGCCCCCCAGGGACTCCAGGCGGGCGTAACTCATTCCGCCATGCATCGGGCTCAGGCGCCGGACTTCATTCCAGACCTCCTCCGCGCCGGGGCAGCCCCAATCGTGTCCGAGGCGTCTTGCCAGGTTGCTGAGAATAGCCATGTCATCCCAGGCGCCTTCGGGAGGCGCCATAGCCTTGCGCACACGTTGCACGCGGCGCTCGCTGCTGGTTACGGTTCCCTCGGACTCGCACCATCCGGCTGCTGCCGGCAGCACCACGTGGGCAAGCTGAGCGGTGGCGGAAAACAGAACATCCTGCACCAACAGGAATTCCAGCCCCTTCAGCAGACGCTCACACCGTCCCTGATCGGCCTCTGAGTGCACGGGGTTTTCGCCAATCACGTACAGGCTGTGGAGCCTGCCCTCCTCCATGGCGTTAAACATTCCGCTCAAGTGCCAGCCGCGCTTGGCCTGAATCTTCACGCCCCATGCCTGCTCAAATTTGGCGCGAAGTTCGTCGTTCTCGACGTGCTGAAATCCGGGCAGGCGATCGGGAATGGCGCCCATATCGCCGCCGCCCTGCACGTTGTTTTGGCCGCGCAGCGGATTAAGCCCGGATCCATAGCGTCCCACGTGCCCGGTAAGCAGCGAAAGGTTAATCAGCGCGAGCACGTTATCGACGGCATTGTGATGCTCGGTAATCCCCAGCGTCCAGCAGAGCTGAGCGCGATCCGCGCGCGCGTAGGAATGAGCGAGGGTGCGAATGACCTCCGCGGGGACGCCCGT
>JASIKV010000111.1 GCA_030049455.1 Terriglobia bacterium | reverse complement strand
GGCCCGTACTTGTCCATCCATTCGCCCACTTCTGTAAGAATTTTCACGGACTCCTCGGGAATCGAGCCGTCGGCCTTGGGGCCGATGTTCAGCAGATAGTTTCCCGTGTCGTGCGCGCAGGTGATGAGATTGCGCACGATGGTTTTTGACGTCTTCCAGTTGTCATCCGCCTTTTGGTATCCCCAGCTATCATTCATGGTCATGCAGGTTTCCCAGGCGCGACCGGCTTCGCTGGGAGCGGTAATGTGCTGCTCGGGCGTGGTGAAGTCTCCCGGCAGGCCGTTGCGATTGTTCACAATGATATCCGGCTGAAGCTCGAACACCATCTTGTTCATTTTTTCGGACTCCCAACCTTCGGGACTGAGCGGCCAGGAGACGTCGTACCAAAGGACATCAATCTTTCCGTACTGCGTCAGAAGCTCGCGAATCAATCCATGAGTGTATTCCACAAAGCGCACTCGCGCCGCTTCGTCGGTGGCGCACAGCGCGCCATCGGGATGGTGCCAGTCCATGAGAGAATAATAGAAGCCCACGCGCAGGCCCTCGGCGCGCGCCGCCTCCACGTATTCCGCCGCCAGATCGCGCTTGGGGCCCTGTTTTGTTGCGCAATAATTGGTGAGCTTGGTATCGAAATTGCAAAAACCCTCGTGGTGCTTGCTGGTCATCACCATGTACTTCTGCCCGGCGCGTTTGGCGAGCCTGGCCCAGGCGCGCGCGGCGTTGGGTTGCGGAGTGAAGTGCGGGGCCAGCTTCTCGTATTGCGCCACGGGAATGCCCTCAATCTCCATGGCCCACTCGTGCTGGCCAATGACGGAGTAGAGGCCCCAGTGGATGAACATCCCGAAACGCGCGGCGTGCCACCACTTCATGCGCCGCTCGCGGTCGGCGATGACTTCCGGGCTTTCCGGCGCCGCCGCTTCTCCCTGCGGCAGCGCGCCTGCAGGCTGAACGCCTGCCGCTGAACTGGCAAGAGCGGCTGCGCCCGTTCCCATCCATCGCAAGTGATCGCGCCGGGACATCTTCGGTAGCTTCATCGGTTATGACTCCTTTATATGAGTTGGCCGCGGGAGGGATGTGCGGCCGTCTGCCGTCACCGGCATCGCCCCCTGAGCTGCGCCAAAAAAATACGCCAAGTCGCGCTGCAGTTCAAACTATTTGGTGGGAGGCTCGGGCTTGAAATTGATGATGTCGCAGCCGGTTCCCTCAACTTCCATCACCCATTCCCCAACCCAAACTTTCCAAGAATCGGTTACGGGAATGACGCCGACCGCGACGCTATGCCTGGGAATGAGCGGAACCACGCCTTCGGCGAACACATTGCCTCCCTGGTTGGGCGGATTGCGCAGCCTCACTTTGACGTTTTGCGCGTCCTGGTCGCCGAGATTGATGAGGTAAGGGCGCATCACGGTCGGCTTGGCGATGCCTTTTCCATCTTCGTTGAAGTCTGGCTCAACATACAGAGGCGAAAACACCAGAGTGGGCTTGGCGTAGTGGCGGGTAAAAGTATTGGCAAGCGCGCGAACGTCCTGCGGCAGGCCTGCGCCGCTCGCCGGAAACTTAAAGAATTGAGTGCACAAAGTGTCGGCGCGGGCAAGCAACTCCGGCGTGCCGGCAAAGAAACCCACACCAGGAGATTCCGGCGCAACCATGCGAACGAAGCGGAGCTGCTGCTCCAGTTCCTCATTTGTCTCAGCCCAGTTTTCACCGGGATTGCCGCCTTTTCCGACTCCCAGCACCAGAATGGTTTTCGGCAGAATGCCGAAATGGCGCGCCGTCCAGGCTTCGATGGCAAGCGACCAATACTGGCGCGAGTTGCCGACGTAGCCCTCCATCATGATCAGGTCGGCCGTGTCGAGGCAGGCGTCTGCCAGCACTTGCGAAATCGGCCCGCGCATTTCAAACACCGCCAGTGACAATTCCGGTTTGCGGCTCTTCACCTCCCGCAGAATTTTCGCCGCCTTTTCGTCCATCAAGCCGCCATAGTCGAATCCGAATTCGTCGATCATCGTCACCGGGTGCGGGTTTCCTCCCAAATCCTGTTTGATCATGTTGTCCACGGCCTTCTCGATCGGCGAGCGCAACAGGTCAAACCATCCATGGCCCACCCCGGTCACCACTCCGCGCGGCTGCCATTCCTTCCAGTCGCTGGGTCCGACCGGGCCAATCAAAGTGGCAGAGTGAAATTGCTTCAGGTCCACGCCCTTGGGGCAATAAGTGAAGGCAATGACTTGCTTCAGCCCCAGAACTTCGGCCTTTGCGCCGCGCGCCGCGAGCAGGTGGACGGCCATCATCGTGACGATTACCGCAACCGGAATTCCCCCTGCGAGGAAGCGAAGAATTTTGCGAATGTCCATGCGGATTTTGAACCCTGAGAAGGTGCCGGCGCCCGCGGAAGGAACTCGTGATAGCATTGAATGATGCTCGCTGTGCCGGGGTGGCGGAACTGGCAGACGCAAGGGACTTAAAATCCCTCGGTCCGCAAGGACTGTGCGGGTTCGATTCCCGCCCTCGGCACCAATCAGAAGCAAATCTCCGAAGAGATGCAGGAGCCCAATGTGGCCTGATCGATTGGTCAGAGAGTCTCTGACGAATCACCAGCCTATTTCACCGGCGCCGGCAGAACATTGTGATAATTCGGGTACGGCGCGACGGGGTAAGTCGGAAGGGGGTGCTGTTTCAGCAGGTCGAGCACCACCTGGACGGCCCTTTCGAGCTGCGGGTCGTGCCCCTCGCGCACCAGCTTCGGGTCGAGCTCCACCTCCACATCCGGAATAATTCCGTGGTTCTCCACTTCCCATTCCCCTTTCAATCCGTAGATCGCCCAGCGCGGCGCCGTGACTGCGCCGCCGTCCATCAATGGCGGATAACCGCCGATTCCCACCAATCCGCCCCAGGTTCGAGTCCCCACCAGCGGACCCACCCCGGCCTTGCGGAAAAACCACGGCATGGCGTCGCCGCCTGAGCCCGCAAATTCATTGATGATCATCGCCTTGGGCCCGAAAATCGCTTCCTGGGGTTCCGGATAAGTTTCGCCCTCGCGGGTCTCTACGAAGCTCATCACCGGGCGATGCAGGTAGTCGATGATGTAGTCCGCCAAATCGCCGCCGCCGTTGAAGCGCTCATCCAGAATTGCGCCTTGCTTTCCTACCTGTGCGAAATAGTAGCGATTGAAATTGGTGTAACCGGCGCCGGCGGTGTTGGGCAAATAGACGTATGCCAGCTTGCCGCCGCTCAGCTCATCCACCTTGCGTCGATTGCCTTCGATCCAGGCGAGGTTGCGCAGATTGGTTTCGTTGTCCACCGGAATCACCGTGACTTCGCGCGCGCCGGTGCCGTCCGGGTGCGGCCCAACCTTCAACACCGTCTGCTTTCCAGCCGTTTCCTGGAAATAACTGTACACGTCCTGGCTTGCCGAAACGTCCCGGCCATTGACGGCGAGCAGGTATTCGCCCACCTTCACGTTCACACCGGGCTCGGTAAGCGGGGCATGCAGTTGTGGATTCCAATTCTCGCCGTTAAAGATTTGCGCAAACCGGTAGCGGCCACTGTCAATTTCGTAGTCGGCGCCGAGCAGACCGACATGGACGACCGGAATATCAGGATGCTTGCCGCCGCCCACGTACATGTGCAGAACATTGATGTTGGCAAGCATTTCCGCGAGCAGATAATTGAAGTCGGCGCGGCTGGTGAGTCCTTCCACGAAAGGAGCATAGACCTGTTCGGCCTTTTTGATGTCGAGTCCGTGGTAATGCGGATCGTAGAAGAAGTCGCGCTCGATGCGCCACACCTCGTGGTACATCTGTTTCCACTCATCGTGAGGAACGACGTACACCTCCGCGGCCGCGGTCTCCAGCATGCCTTTGCCGGGCTGGGGCGGTTTGTCCGCGGGATTGATGAACCAGTGTTCGCCCTGCTGATAAAGAATTTTCTCACCATCGAAGGAAACGTCGAATTGCTCAACGCCCTCCACCAGGTGTTCGGTCTTGCGGGTCTTGAGGTCGAATCGTTGAATTGTGGCGCGGGGCGGACCCTCCTCACCTTCCACCAGCGGCCCTTGCGCCAGATACAGAACGCCCTCCTTTCCCGCGGCCAGACCCTGATAATTGCGAGGAGGAATGGGCAGCGCCAAAATGCGCTGGCTGAGCCCTTCGAAGTCGATTTGCACTTTCACCGGCTCAGGCTTCTTTTCTCCGGTTTTGGCCTTATCTTTGCCGGAATCATCGTTCCCCTTGGTCTGAGAATCATCCTTCTTCGCGTCGGGTGATTTCTCCTCGTCGCTCTCGGGCGCAAGCGGCGAAGGCAAATCCTTCCTGAGCACCACAACGTAGACGCTACGCGTGATCGGGTGGCCGATGCTCGTCATGTCGAGCCAGCCGGTGCTAAGTCCCAGGTTGGTGCTGGCAGTGAAGTAGAGATATTTTCCGTTCTTATCAAACACGGGAAAAAGCGCGTCGCTCATGCCGTCGGTCACTTGCGTCTGCTTCTGCGTGTCCAGTGAATAAACGAACACGCCGCGCATGTGACTCTGGAGTTGCAACGTATAGGTCAGCCACTTGCCGTCCGGGGACCATTGGGTATCGAATTCGAAGAGCGGCGTGTCAAACCGGTCGCTCGTGACTTTCACCGGCGTGGGATGATCCAGGTCAACGTACCACAGGTTCATCCGTTTGTCGTAGTAAGCAATCTTCTTGCTGTCGGGCGACCAAGTGGGCGCGTAAAAGAACGACGGTGGATTGCCGAGGTCAATCTTCTTGACTGTCCCCAGACCGTTCTGGTCGCGAATGTGCAGCGCGTAATCGCCCGACTCATCGGAAAAGTAGGCGATGGATTTGCCATCCGGCGACCATGCGGGATCGCGCTCCTCCACTCCCGGCGTGTTGGTAAGATTCCTCACATCGCCTTTTTCCGCGGGAACGGTAATGATTTCGCCGTGCGCCTCAAAAACCGCGCGCGCTCCTTTCGGCGAAATATGCGCGTTTCTCAATTCCGCGGCCACCTTCTCGAACCGCGGACGCAGTTGCGGCATGTCGCCGGCCACGTGAATTGAAACCTCGCGAGTCTTTCCGGAGTGCAAATCGTAGATGTGAATCGAACCAAATTGCTCATAGATAATGCCGCCGGGGCCGGCCGAAGCGGTTTTGAGATCAAAGCCATCGTTTTGAAAGAGCGCTTTCACCTGCTGGGTTTTGGTATCGAATGAAAACAGCGTCACGGGCCCTTCGCGGTCGGAAAGGAAATAAATGTGGTCGCCGATCCACATGGGGTCAAAGTCATTGGAGTCCTCGCGAGGCACGCGCGTAATGCTGGAATCGGCGAGGTTGGCCACCCAGATGCTCGCGAAATGGCCGCCGCGATAGTGCTTGATGGCCACGTAGGCGTCGATGGCGCCCAACCGGCGGTTCCAGCTTGGCACGTAAGCCAGGCGGGACGCGTCGGGAGAATACGAACCCTCCACGCCCATGGGAAGGGGCAAAGGAGTGGGGAATCCGCCTGTGACGGGCACCGTGTAGAGTTGCTCGAATCGCGAATAGCTGGCACGCGTGGTGCGGAAAAGGACGCTCTTGCCGTCATTCGTCCAACCCACGGCCACGTCGGAGGCCGGATGGTAGGTCAGCCGCCGCGGCTCGCCTCCCGTGGCCGCCACCACGTACACGTCGTCATTCCCATCGTAATTTCCGGTGTAGGCGATCATTGTCCCGTCGGGCGAAAAAATCGGACGGCTCAGCACTCCCGTGCCGGTCACCAGGCGTTGCGCATCGCCGCCCGCGCGATCGACAATCCAAATGTCGCCGCCGAAAGCGAAGGCGATTTGCGACTTGCTCATCGTCGGGCTTTGCAAAAGCAGCGGGGCAGAATCCGCTGAAAGTGCCAAAGAAGAAACGAAGAGTACGGAAAGGCTTGCCAGGAGTAAGCGACGCATGATACCTCCCAAAGAAATTCGCGACGTTCTGAACTTCCCCAAGTTAACGTCCTTCAAGGCGCCGGCGGCAGTGACGGATGGAAGTCCGGATACGCCGGCCGTACATATTCCGGCAGCGGATGCTCCTTGAGCAACTGCATCACCGTCTCCACCGCCTTTTCAAGCTGCGGGTCGTGACCCTCACGCACCAGTTTCGGGTCCATGCCTACCTCGACGTCGGGCGCAATGCCGTGATTCTCGACGTCCCAATCACCGTCCAAACCGTAAATCGCCCAGCGCGGCGCCATGATGTATCCGTCGTCGAGGAGCGAAGGATAGCCGCCAATGCCGATCAACCCTCCCCAGGTGCGCTCGCCGATCAGCGGGCCGATATTCAGCTTGCGGAAATACCACGGCAGCGCATCGCCGCCCGAACCCGCGAATTGGTTGATGATCATCACCTTGGGGCCGTAGATGGCGCCCGCGGGCTCCGACTGGTCCTTGCCCTCGCGAGTCATTACTTTATTCAGGAGCGGCCGGCGGAGGTAATCCACGATGAAATCCGCAATATACCCGCCGTGGTTGTAACGCTCATCGATGATCGCCGCCTGCTTGCCCACCTGGGCGAAATAGTAGCGATTGAAGTTCGTGTATCCATCCACTTCGGTATCGGGCACGTACACATAAGCAACCTTGCCCCCCGTCATTTCATCCACCTTGCGCCGATTGCCTTCGATCCAGGCGAGATTGCGCAGCGCAACCTCACTGTCCACCGGAACCACGGTAACTTCGCGCGAACCGGTGCCGTCGGGATTCGGGCCGACCTTCAGGACGGTCTGCTGCCCCGCGGATTCGAGAAAATAACTGTACACTTCTTTCGTCGCGACCACTTCGCGGCCGTTCACCGCCAACAAGTACTCGCCTTCCTTCACGTCCACGCCCGGCTGGGTGAGCGGAGCGTGCAGCTTTGGGTTCCAATTCTCGCCATCGTAAATGTGCGTGAAGCGATAGCGGTTGTTTTCGATCTTGTAGTCCGCACCCAGCAGCCCGACTTTGACATGAGGGACCTCCGGCTGCGTGCCGCCCCCCACCCACATGTGCCCGGCGGACATGTAACTGAGCATTTCGTGAAATAGGTAAGTCAGATCGGTGCGGCTCGAAAGGGTATCGAGAAATGGCGCGAAGGTTTTCTCCGCCTGCTGCAAGTCGAGACCGTGGTAGTGGGGGTCGCAGAAGAAGTCGCGCTCAATCCGCCAAGCTTCGTGGTAAATCTGCTTCCACTCGGCGCGGGGATCGACGCGAAGCTCCATGCCGGCGGTATCCAGCCGCCCCTTGCCTCCCTCGGGCGGTTTGTCGGCAGAGTTGATGAACCATGCTTCACCCTGCTTGTAGAGCATCTTCTCACCATTGAACGAGGGCGCAAAGGCGGAGACACCGTCCACCAGTTTGTCCGTCTTGCGCGTCTTAAATGTAAATTTATAGACGGTGAAGCTGGACGGCCCATCCAAAGGAGGAACCAGCGGGCCTTCCGCGACGAAGACCTCTCCCTCTTTCCCGGCGTTTAGTCCGAAGTAATCGCGCGCAGGAATGGGCATGGCCAGAATTCGCTGGCTGATTTTGTCAAAGTCGATCTCCACTTTGGGCGGCTCTTTGGGTTTTTCCTTGTCCTTGCTTTCGGAGGCGTCTTTGGATTTGTCGCCAGCATCGCCGTCCGATTTTTTCTCCGCCTTTTCTTCGTCGCTCTCCGGCGCCAGCGGAGAAACCACGCCCTTCTTCAGAACCACCACGTAGACGGACCGTGTCACCGGACGGTCCAACGCCGACATATCCCCTGCGGCCACGAGGCCGATGTCGGTGCTAGCGGTAAAATAAAGGTATTTCCCGCCCTTGTCGAAATCGGGGTAGAGCGCGTCGCTCATGTCGTCGGTAATCTGCGTAGCCTTTCCCGTTTCGAGCGAATAAACGAACACCGCGTGCATGCGATTGTCCAACTGCTTGCAGTAGGTCAGCCACTTGCTGTCGGGCGACCACGCGGTATTGAAATTCGTTCCATCGAAGAGGTCGGTATCCACGTGGACCGGAGTTTTCTTCTCCACGTCCACGTACCAAATGTTCAGGCGCTTGTCGAAATAGGTGATTTTCTTGCTGTCGGGCGACCACACGGGCGAGTAGAAGTAGGAAGGCGGATTACCAAGGTCAATCTTGGTGACCGGCCCTATCCCGTTCTGCGGGCTGATGTGAAGCGCGTACTCGCCCGACTCATCGGAAAAGTAGGCGATGGATTTCCCGTCCGGCGACCAACCCGGATCGCGGTCCGCGACGACCGGAGAGTTGGTGATGTTGCGCACATCACCCTTTTCGGCGGGAACGGTGAAAATTTCGCCATGCGCTTCAAACACCGCGCGCGCGCCGGTGGGAGAGATCTGCGCATTCTGAATCTGCTGTCCCACTTTTTCAAAGTGCGGGCGCACCTGGGGCATGTCGGCATTGACCGTGATGCTGATCTGCTTGGTTTTGCCGGAACGCAGGTCGTAGAGATATAGTCCGCCGAACTGTTCGTAGACAATAGCGCCGGGTCCCGCCGAGGCGTGCTTGATGTCGAAACCCTTGTTCTCAATGAGCTGTTTTACCTGCTGCGTTTTCGGGTCGTATTCGAACAGCGTAAAGGGGCCATTGCGGTCTGACAGGAAATAAATCTTGTCGCCGATCCAAATGGGATTCCGGTCCGTCGAGTTGTCGCGCGGAACCTTCACGATGCTGGAATCACTCAAGTCGGCGATCCAGATGGGCGTGGTCTGCCCGCCTTTGTAACCCTTCCACTCCGGCTCCCACTGGAAAATCGGCGAATAGGCGATGTGCGTGGCGTCGGGCGAGTACGAGCCGTCTTCCGCCATGGGCAGGGGCAGGGGTGTGGCAAAGCCTCCCTCAACTGAAACGGTGAAGAGCTGCGCGGAATCCGCATAGCTGTAGCGCCGCGAGCCGAAGAGCACGGACTTGCCGTCGGGAGTCCAGCCAATGGCCGTGTCAGGCCCGGGATGGTAGGTCAAACGCCGCGGCTCGCCGCCCTGCGCGGGCACCACATAGACGTCAAGGTTGCCCTCGTAATTCCCCGTGTAGGCGATCATCGAGCCGTCGGGAGAAAAGCGCGGGCCGCTCAGCAAGCCCGTGCCCGTCACCAGGCGATGAGCGTCCCCGCCCGAGCGGCTGACGACCCAGATGTCTCCGCCAAAGGCGAAGGCAATCTGCGTTTTGCTCAGTGTGGGGTTTTGCAAAAGCATCGGCTGCGATTCCGCCGACAATGCGAGTGCGAAGGCAAACAGCATTGTAAAGCTGGCCAGCAGTAAGCGACGCATGGTCTTTCTCCTGTTCAACTGTGAGTGCGGGGATTATGCCAGATTTTTCAATGAAGCTCTACGGAATCACGACAGGGCTGTTGCGCCGATTCTGCCCCTGCGGGACCGC
>JASIKV010000110.1 GCA_030049455.1 Terriglobia bacterium | reverse complement strand
CGCTGCTCGTAAAACCCCAGGCGCGCACGAGTGTGCGTGCGTTGGAAAGTAGACTTCCATGCGTCAGCATCGCCCCTTTGGGCTTGCCGGTGGTGCCTGAGCTGTAGAGAATCGCCGCCAGGTCATCCGGCGAAACTTGGATGGTGCTGAAGGCCGACGGCATTTCCCGAATTTTCTCCATCAGGCCGCCGTTGCCGGCGCTATCCAAAGTAACGAGGTGCGGAATATCGTGACCGCGACAGAGGTACCCCAAATCTTCCCGACGATCCGGACCGCAAATCACTACCTTGGGCCGCGCATCCCCCAGGAAGTAGCCGGTTTCCTCAAGGGTGTAAGCCGTATTGAGCGGGAGATAAACCGCTCCGGCACGCAAGCAGGCGAGATAGAGAAAAACCGCCTGGGGAGACTTCTCCGCTTGCGCGGCGACGCGGTCACCGGGCACGACTCCGCAGGAAACCAGCAAATTCGCAAGCCGCCCTGAACAATCGTCCGCATCACCGAAGGCAAAAGTCTGTCCGGAAGGCGTCTCCAGGCAAACGCGGCCCCTCAATTTCGCGTCGATCAGGCTTTCGTAGAGATTTGCGCGCGGATTCCCATCGCGATCGGGCATCAGGCCCATGCTGCCATTGCGTGCAAGAATTTACAACGACTTGGTTTGGAGTCCGGGAGGGAGCGGGATCCCCGCGCCTGAGGCGGCGGTACGAACAATAAAATGGGACAGAGCATACCTAGCGGAGTAGAATCGCATGCCGATGTCCCAATGTTCCCAATGTGGCGAGGAGCTTGCTGCGGGAGCGCGATTCTGTGCATCATGTGGCAGGCCCGTAGGCGCCGTCACCGGGCTACCCACCGAAGACTCATTTGATCGATCTCCACAACGGCCAGGCTCGCCCGCACCGGACAGGCTTCGCTCCGGCTCAGGTGAAGCGCCCGGAGGGCGGTTCGCTCCCGGCGAAATGCTGGGCGACCGTTATCGAATTATTGCCTGGCTGGGCGGCGGGGGCATGGGCGAGGTTTATCGCGCTGACGATCTGGCGTTGGGTCAAGAGGTGGCGCTTAAGTTCCTAAGCAAAGTCCCCGCAGCAACTGGCCATCCGGCGAGCCACTCCACCGCGCTTACGGAACGGTTTCGCGCCGAGGTGCGCAATGCCCGCCAGGTTTCACATCCCAATGTCTGCCGCGTCTACGACATCGGTGAGATTGGGGGCCGGCTGTTCCTCTCCATGGAATATGTGGATGGGGAGGACCTCGCCACACTTCTAAAGCGCATCGGAAGGCTGCCGCCCGCCAAGGCGCTTGAAATCGCGCGCCAACTCTGCGCGGGGCTGGCCGCCGCGCACTCCAAAGGTGTGCTGCACCGCGACCTGAAGCCCTCCAACATTATGCTCGATGGCCAAGGCCGCGCCCGCATCACTGACTTTGGCCTCGCGGTGCGATCGGGAGACGAATCGGGCGAGAAAGGATTGGCGGGCACACCCGCCTACATGTCTCCCGAGCAGTTCGCGGGGGAAGCGGCCACAGTCAAAAGCGATCTCTACGCCCTGGGCCTGGTCCTTTACGAGATTCTCACCGGCAAGAGGGTTTTTGAGGGGACGACGTTTGCCGAGTTGAAACGCCAGCATGCACGGGAAACGCCGACCGCTCCCTCCGCCCACCTCGCGGACGCTGACCCGGCGGTCGAGCGTGTCATCCTGCGCTGCCTGGAAAAAGATCCCCGGCAGCGGCCGGCCTCCGCGTTGGCCGTCGCCGCAGCCCTGCCGGGCGCAGACCCGCTGGCGGCGGCGCTGGCGGCGGGCGAAACACCTTCGCCGGAGCTGGTGGCAGCAGCAGGTGAGACCGAAGGCCTTCAGCCCCGTTTCGCCGTGGCGTGGCTCGCTTTTGTCCTTATCGAACTCGCCGCCGCGTGCGTGCTCAGCGACAGGATTTACATAACGAGCCTCCTGCCCTTGCCGAATCCTCCGGAAGTCCTGGCTGCGAAGGCGCACGACCTGGTTCAGGAATTCGGTTACGCCGCGCCTCCTGTGGACTCGGCTTTCGGTTTTATTGAGAACAACGATTATCTACGATATATCGAACAACACCTCAAGGCGCCCAATCGGTGGGAACAACTTAGGTCAGGCAGTCCTTCCGCGATTAAATTCTGGTACCGCGCGAGCCCGCGTTATCTCGTTGCAGAAACCTTTGTAAGCGCCGGCCTCGTCCAACCGGGCGACCCGCCGCGAAACGTTCCCGGGATGACATACGAAGTGCTTGATCCCACGGGACGGCTGGTGGAATTTGAGGCGGTTCCCCCCCAACGGGACCCCGCAAACGGTCCAGCCAACGCGCCCGACTGGCCGGCACTATTCAAGGCGGCGGGACTGGACCTCGCGCAATTCAAGCCCGCTGACCCGGAGTGGACGCCACCGCAATGGAGCGATACACGGGCAGCGTGGGCAGGCGTGGCGCCCGGGCAATCCGGCGTGCCGCTACGCGTGGAAGCCGCGGCTTACCGGGGCAAGCCGGTTTATTTTGAGTTGATTTGGCCGTGGTCGCAGCCCGGGCAATTGGAAGAGGCGCAACCCACAACGAAGGAAAAGGCCGCCAGCGCAATCATTCTGATTCTGTTCCTGGCGATTCCTGGGGGTGCGGCGTTCCTGGCGCGGCGCAACCTGCGGCTGGGGCGTGGCGACCGCCGCGGCGCTTTCCGCCTGGCTGTTTTCATTCTGGTGGTTCTGATGCTCGCCTGGGGAGTTGAGGCTCATCACGTTCCAGCCGCATCGGAGTTATCGCTATTGATGATCATCAGCGGCCGGGCAATCCTTATCGCCGCCCTGGTCTGGCTGCTCTACATCGCGCTCGAACCTGCGGTGCGGCGGCGATGGCCGAATTCGATTATTTCCTGGAACCGCGTTTTGGCTGGCCAGTTCCGCGACCCTGTGGTAGGCCGGAATATCCTGATCGGAGTCGCGCTTGGCATCGGCATTCGCCTGATGGGCATACTCGGGCATTTTGCCGAAGGCTGGTTTGGAAAGCTTCCGCCCCGCCCGATGTCGATGGATCTTGACTCGTTGCGAGGCATGAGCGGCATGCTTGAGGAATTATTGTCGATTTTACCTTCTGCTTTCGGCCTTGCCCTTGCACTTTTCGTTTTATTTGTCCTGCTTCGTTTATTGCTTCGCAAGGATTGGGCAGCGGCTGCGGCATTCGTTCTGATCTTCGCCGTCGTGGACGCCGGTTCCGGAAGCTCTCCGCTCGTGGATGCCACCGGCGCCGTGGTGTTTTTCCTGGTTTTTCTGTACGTCGTGAAGCGCCTGGGACTTTTTTGCCTGATAGTAATGTTTGCGACGGAGGAGGCCCTCTTTGATTTCGTTCACAGCATACAACCGTCTCATTGGTATGCTGCCTCCAGCCTCCTCGGCGTGCTGATGATTCTTGCCCTAGCGGTTTACGGCTTCCGAATCTCGCTTGGCGGCAGGCCCGTGTTCTCGGGCGCTGCGCTTGATGGGTAAACAACCGATGCTTGCCCCTGGAAATTCATGAGGCGCAAGAGATCCTGCAAGCGCGGGTTGGACCGCAGCGGGCCCTCGGTACAGCCTGATCCCTGATCGGGACATCCAATGGAGGGGGAACGGGATACCCAGCGATGAGATGTGCGCTGACAGCCAGCACTCTTGCTATCTTGGCGTTCGCCCTCAGTGCGGAACTTTGCGCGCAGGGCCTCCCGCCCGGCGGCCATCAGCCGCCCCCTGAAACGGGCGGATTTACGCTGCGAGCGGACGTCAACCTGGTGCTCGTCGAGACTACCGTCAGGGACGACAAAGGCAGAATTGCCGGCGACCTTAAGCGGGAGGATTTCCAAGTATTCGAGAATGGCGTGGAGCAGAAAATCGAGTATTTCTCACGCGACGAGCTGCCTTTGGCCGTGGCGCTGGTGGTGGACGGCAGCGGCAGCGTATCTCCCATGCTCGATGATCTGCACCGCGCCGCTTACGATACGCTCTCGCAACTCAAGCCGGAAGATCAAGTCGCCCTGTATGCCTTCGCCACGCAGCCAGAGCGCCTGGTCGATTTGACCACGGACCGGAGAGCGATTGCCGAGGGCATCATGGGCATTGGCTCGGCGGGGGGCACCAACATTGCCGACGCCCTCTACGGGGCGATTGAATATCTGGGGCAGGAGGCTCGCGACCGGCGCCACGCCGTCATCATGGTCTCGGACAACCAACCGACTGCAAAAGGAGAATTCACCGGCGAAGACGTGATCCGGTTGGCGATTGAAACCCAGACCATCGTCTACAGCGTCAGGTTCGGACGTGACCGTCTGGAAAGCACAGGGGATGAGCCGGGTTGGACCCCCGGCGCGCGATGGGTAAGCAAGATCATGAACGAAACGGGCGGCGAGATCATCGATATGGCTGCGGTGGGATCGGTACAAAAGGCCATGGCCGCCGTCATTACGCGGCTGAAGCAGCGCTACACCCTCGGCTACCAGAGTACGGACGTTCGCCGCGATCGCGCCTTCCGGCAAATCGAAGTTCGCCTCTCCGGCCGCGTCCAGGATCCCAAACACCCCTATCGGATTTTCGCCCGCAAAGGCTACTATCCCGTGCTCGAGCCTGCCCCTCCCAGCTCGACTCCACCCTAATCCTCTGCGACCGAAATGGGTGTTTTCCACCAGCACGCCGAGGAATGATCCTCCAGCAAAGCGGGAGGCCTTCGCGGTCGCTGTCCGTCAGAAGGCGGACTGACCGCCACCGCAGGAAGAGCCCCCTCACCGGATCACCCCTTCTCCCCTCTTCCCTCTCCCCTGGGGAGAGGGAAGAGGGGGAGGGGAGTTGGGGTGAGGGGGTTTTTAGATTCGATGAAAGGCGGCGAATTCCTATTTCCCTCAGCGAAAAAACTCTA
>JASIKV010000109.1 GCA_030049455.1 Terriglobia bacterium | reverse complement strand
GGCAGCCGCCAGTTCAGCGCGCTCCTGGAGGCGCTCATGGGGAGTCAAGGAGTCCATCCAGTTGGATTTTAAGAGCGGTGGGCTTGTGGCGGCAAGGGGAACGACGGAAACTGGAAAGCGCCCTTGGGGAAAAACCCCGGATTTCAAGCCCATCCTATAAGCCCCATGACCATCGCCAATAAGAAAGTCGATTTTGTGATGCCGCAAGACTTGAATTTTGCATCCAACTCAGAAGAAAAACGAATGGGCCCGGGCGGCCAGATGAAATTTAACTTGAAAAGTCGCTCGAGAATTGATATTTGGTTAGAGTCACCCGAAGGATCGCAGGTTGCTCAACAAGCCGACCCGGAGTGTGAGGCCCGCAGGGTTTCGCGCCGCTTCGGCAGCGGGTGCGCCCAGGTCACCTACGATTCACAATTTCACATTGAGGTAGTGAAGCAATGAAGAAGAGCACTGCGCTGTGGACCCTCACCTTGTTGGTCAGCTTTGCCTGCGCCGCTACGGCGGGCGAACCCGCGAACCATTCCGCCCAGCCGGTTCCTTTGAATCCTGCAACGCGACTGCAGGCTGCACCCCAGGCGGCTTCCGGCCCGCAATGGAAGAGCCGGGACGAGTACGAAGCTTATATTGCCATGACGGGCGAGAAAGACCCTGATAAGCAATTGGCGCTTGCCCAGGCATTCGTCACGAAGTATGCCAACTCCGATTTCATCTCGGGCGCCTACACGGTGGAAATGACCGTGTACGCCACCAAGGGTAAGACGGACGATGCCTCTGAGGCTGCGAAGAAAGTGCTGTCCGCCGATCCCAACAACCTGGACGCACTGGCGTTTCTGAGTTACGTATTCCCTTTTACCTATAAGGATTCGGATCCTGACAAGGCCGCCAAGCTTTCGACCGCGGATACCGACGCGCGCCACGGCTTGGATGTGCTCGGCAAGCTCCAAAAGCCCGCCGCTGTCCAGCAGGACGTTTTCAATAAATACGTGGCCGTAAAGCGCGCGTTATTTAATGCCACCGTGGGGTTCGTAGCGCTTCAGAACAAAAACTATCCCGACGCCATCAAATACCTCAAGGCGGCCAACGCGGACAACCCCAGCGACGTTTATAATTTCTACAGGTTGGGCCTCGCGTACTATTACTCCAGTCCGGCGGACTACGACAACGCCATTTGGAACATCGCCCGCGCGGCTGCACTTGCCGATGCGGCAAAGAATCCCGCAGGCGCGGACATCGCCAAGTTTCTGAAGAGTGCGTACGTGAGCTATCACGGGACCGATACGGGGCTGACCGACATCCAGGCGCAGGCCGCCACCCAGGCCAACCCGCCCGATGGGTTCAAGATCTCGAAGCCTGAACCCCCGAAAGCGACCGGAAATCAAGTCATTGATGTCTACAACACCATGACCTACCCCTTGACCTTAGGCGGCGAGACAGCCCAGAAAGCCTGGGATGCGTTGAAGGGTCAGGCCTACGGCTCGGGCGGCGCTGTTGCAGGCGTCGAAAAGGGGACGGACGCGGGCACCTTTTTGGTCCACATTGCGATTCTGGACACCACAAAGTCCGCGGACGGGTATGACATCGAACTAAAAGACACCACACAGCCTAACGTCATGAACCTGCAAAAGGGTGACTTGCTCACCTTCAAAGGGAATTTGGATTCTTATGTCGCGACCCCCGCCTTGATTCTGACTTTGGTGGGAGAGGTCACTTCCGATTTGCCGGACAAGCCGCCTGCCAAGACCAACAAACCGCCCGCCCGGCATACATCCTCGCAAGCTTCCCCGGGCAAGTAATACGTTGTGAGGCGGGGCGACGGTGTTCAGCCGCAGCCCTGCCTCTGCTTTCCCGAGACAATCCTTCCACCGGCTTTTTCCGTAAAGTTACCTGCTTGATGGGAACTCAGCGCCCCACCGGAGGAGCCATTGCGCTTATCGCCGGGCGCGACGCTTGGCGCGGTGGTCAAGGCCGAGGTCTTCCACCTTGCGGCTGAGGGTGTTGCGGTGAATGCCGAGGGCCGTGGCGGTCCTGGAATGATTACCGTTATTCCGCTCGAGCATCTTCTTGATGAAGCGCTTCTCAAATTCTGAGACCGCATCGACGTAAAGAATCCCGTGCTCGATCATTTGGTTCACAAGTGTCTCAAGTTGATCTTTCACAGCAAAGCTCCGATCCGTCAAAACTGTAAACTTGGCCCTCAGGGTTTGGCCGAACCCTTGTCATGCTGGATGAGCGCATCGTGAAACTTGTCAAATCCCTCGCGGAATTGGGCGCGCAGGTTGCCGGGCATGATCAGCGCAATCACGCGCGCTCCGGTGGTCACATAGGGAGCAAGCACTGACTGCTGCACGGCATCGGGCTTGATGGCAAAGGCCAGCAAGGCCATCAGCAGGATGGCGTCAATCAATACCCCGCGTACCAGTCCGAAAACTCCGCCCAGGAACCTGTCGAACCACTGGATGCCCGCCGTCTTGATGAGCTTGCGCGCCAGCAGTCCCGTGAGCGTACCCAGCAGCGTAACTCCCAGAAACAGAACCAGGAATCCCAGGCCCAGCGCCACTTCGTGCGACTTGGACAGGTCCTCAAACCAAAGCGCCGCGCGCTGATACCCAAGGGCGGCCGCAATCAGGCCAACCAGCACCGAGGCGAGAGAGATGATTTCCTGGACGAAACCCTTCACCATGGCCGAAACAACGGAAGCCAGGACAATCGCGGCAAGAATACAGTCCAGCCAGTTCCATGCGGCCATGGCGCGTTCGCAATCTACTGCGGGCTCACCTCACTGAGGGGCACTCCCGTCAGCAAGCGGTATGATTCGCGGTACTTCTCCGCGGTTTTCTCCACCACCTCGGCGGGCAGGGGGGGCGGAGGCGGCTGCTTGTTCCAGTGCAGAGACTCCAGGTAGTCGCGAACAAACTGTTTATCGAACGAAGGCTGCGATCTTCCCGGCGCATAATCGCTGGCCGGCCAGAATCGTGAGGAGTCGGGCGTCAGAACCTCGTCAATCAAGATCGGTTGGCCGTCCTTCAGCCCCCATTCGAATTTCGTGTCGGCAATAATGATTCCCCGGCTCGCCGCGAATTCCCGCCCTCTGCGGTAGAGGTCCAGGCTCATGTCGCGGAGCGTCGCGGCGGCGTCTTTGCCAATGCGCTCAACCATGCCGTTCCAGTCGATGTTCTCGTCGTGGCCGGTCTGGGCCTTGGTGGACGGTGTGAATATCGGATCCTCCAGGCGGGCCGCTTCCTTCAAGCCCGTGGGAAGTTTGATGCCGCACACGGCCCCTGTGGCCAGGTAGTCCTTCCATCCCGAACCCACCAAGTACCCACGCACCACGCATTCAATCGGAAATGGCTTGCACTTGTGAACCAGCATCGAGCGGCCTTGCAGTTGGCCGGCAAAGGGATGCAGCTCCGCCGGATACTCCGGCATGCGCGCGGTGATGAAATGGTGGCGAATCTCGCCCTTCACCAGGTTGAACCAGAAGCAGGAGAGTTGCGTGAGCACCCGCCCCTTGTCCGGAATGCCTTCGTTCATCACCACGTCAAAAGCCGAAAGGCGGTCCGTGGCCACGATGAGCAGCTTGTCGCCCAAATCGTAGACGTCGCGCACCTTTCCCCGCGAAAAAAGCTTGACGCCGGGAAGATTGGATTGAAGCAGAACACTTTGTCGAGTGGATACCATGGATGTTGGCTCAGAGGGTGGATATTCTAAAGCAACGGAGAATGATGTCAATCGAAAAAGCGCCAGGGAGTTTTTCCTGCGCACTACTTCCTGAGGGGTGGGAGAGAGCTAGCCGCACAATATTTGGAGTCGCTCGCACCCGCATGAAATGAGGCTGCGAAAGGGGCGGGCAAAAACTGCGAACTCACTGCAGGTCACTCAGGCAACAGCCACCGCCGGCTCCGGAACAAACTCGTCAAATCGCACGGAAACCAGTTTCGAAACCCCCGGCTCCTCCATGGTGACGCCGTACATTACTTTGGCGATCTCCATCGTGCGCTTGTTGTGGGTGATCAGGATGAACTGGGTGTGGCGGCCCATCTGCTGAATCATCCGCGTGAAGCGTTCAATGTTTGTTTCGTCCAGCGGTGCGTCAACTTCATCGAGCACGCAGAATGGGCTGGGTGTGTAACGGAAAATGGCAATCAGCAGCGCGAGGGCGGCCATGGCTTTCTCACCGCCGGAGAGCAGCAGCACATTCTGCAGCCGCTTCCCGGGCGGCTGCGCCGCCAGGTCGATTCCGCTGTCGGGGTCGTTCTCATCGGCCAGGCGCATTTCCCCGATGCCGCCGCCGAAGAGCACTTTGAACGATTCCGCGAAGTAGGCGTTGATGGCCTTGAACGCCTCCAGGAATTGCTGGCGCGACACCTGATCGATTTCGCGAATGGCCTGCGCGGTGTCTTCAATGGAAGCCAGCAGGTCCTGCCGCTGCGTGTTGAGGAATTCGAAGCGCTCTTCCGCTTCCTGAAGCTCCTCAAGCGCCATCATGTTTACCGGCCCCAGGTTCTCAATGCGGGCCTTCAGTTGGCGCAATTCCTCTTCCGCTGCTTGCAGAGCCTCACCCACCAGAACTGCTTCCGGCGCCAATTCCGCCAGGAGCGCGGCGGCGTCGGCGTTCAATTCATCGCGGCATTGCTGCGAGTGGTGCGTGAAGTCGGATTCCGCGCGCGCCATCGCTACTTCCGTTTCCGAACGCTTCTCGCGCCGGGCTTCCAGCTCCGTTCGCGCCGCATCGACGTGGGGACCGAGGGCATCGCGCTGTGAGCGGAGGGAGCGGGACTCCGCCTCCCGCTCGTGCAATTCCTGGCGCGTTGCGGCCAATTCCACCTGGAGTTGTTCCAGCCGCGCCTGGTGGGCGTCACCCTCCTGCGCCAGCCGGGCGCGTTCCTGCCGCCAGGCTTCCACCTGCTGCGCGAGCCGGCCGATGCGATTTTGAAGATCCTGCGCCGCTGCCATCAGTCTCGCTGCTTCGGCGTCCGCCGCCCGCGTGCGCTCCTCAAGCGCGCGCGCCGCGGACTGCGCGTCCGCAATCTCCTGCGCCAGCTTGTCAAGCTCCCCGCGGATTTCCCGCGCCTTCTGCGTGGCCGCGCTGATGGCTTCCTCGCGCTCGGTCCGGGTCATCCCCGCCGTCTCGAGTTCAGCGTGAAGATTCGCCAGGCGTTCATCCACGCCGGCGCGTTCCTTCACCAGCACCGCCGCCTCCGCGATCAGGGCATCGAGCTGTTGGCGGGTCCGGTCGCAGCTTTCTCGCGTCTGGCGAAGTTTTTCGTCGGCGACCACGGCCTTCTTCTCCGCCTCCGCCTTGCTGCCCGACAGAATCTTGAACTGCTCGTCCAGGCGTTTGGCCTCGGCCTCTGCCGCGGCGAGTGACACTTCGCTCGATTTGATCTCTGCCTCAAGCTGCGCCGTGCGCCGCTCAAGCTCTCGAAAATCGCGGCGCAAAGCCAAAGGCCCGGCGCTCGAGCCTTTGCCGCCTGAAACCATGCGGTGGTGATAGTGGGCTCCCGTGGCCGTCAGGAAATGGCACTCCGGGTAGGCGCCCGCCAGGCGTTCCGCCGCGGCGTCGTCCTCCACCACGTAGGCGTTGGTAAGCGCGGGCAGCACCATGTCGCCGTTTAATCCGAGCTTAGATTCAAACTTCACGAATTCCCGCACGGGCGCCACCACGCCGGATTCGTTCCGCACGCCTGAGTCGCCGTCTCCGTGCGAATGGCCATTGGAAGCCAATTGTGTCACGAAGAAGGTGGAGCGTCCGGTCCCTTCGCTCTGAAGCAAGGCGATTCCCGAGCGCGCCTGCGCGTGCTGCTCCACCACCACGCATTCCAGTTCCTGCTTCAGGAATTCCTCCACCACTTCCTCGTATCCGGAGGACACTTCCACAAAATCGGCGAGCACGCCCAGGGGATGAAATCCGTGACCATTCACGGGAATTTCGCCGGAGAGCAGGCGGCGGACGCTCTCCGTGCTGTAGGCGTGCCGCGCGAGTGACTGCTCCAGGGCTTCCTTGCGCGCCGCGCTGCCGGAAAATTCGCGGCGCAGGGCTTCGAGCTGTGAGCGCAGTGCAACCTCCTGGCTGCGGGCCCGCTCCAGGTCGCGAGCCGTTTGGGCGACGGAATCAGCCAACTCCGCCAGCGTGCTGGTTTCGCGCCGATGCTCGGAAAGGAAAGACTCAAGCTCCGAGGCCAACCGGGCGTGCTCGGCTTCCATGCGGGATTTTTCCGCATCGGTGCGGGCCGCCTGGCGATCCACGGCCAGGCCCGCTTCCTCCGCCTGGACCAGTTGATTCCGCAGCTCGGCCGCGTGACCGACTGCGGCCACCAGCGCCTGGCGGCAGGCGTCAACCTCCTGCTCCGACGCGCCCAGTTGGAAGTTCAAGTCCTCCTGCCGCGCCAAATGCTGCGTCAGCGTCCGGCGGGCGGTCGAGAAATCCTGCCGCCACTTCTCCGCCTGCAAAGCGTGTTCCACCGTTTCATGATCGAGCGCGGCGCGCTGATTCTCCAGCTCGGCGCTTTCACGCGCGGCTTCCTCCGAGCGCATCGCGAGGGTCACACTCTGCTGCTTGACCTGCTCCAATCGGGACAGCAGCCGCTCATTTTCCAGATCACCCTGCGCAAGCTTTTCGCGGCATTGCATGAGGTGGCCTTCCAGCTCCTCATGCCTCAGCGTCGTGCGCTTCTGCTGCTGCTCGATCGCCTCCAATTCCCGCGCGGCCTCGAGGCAGGCTTGCTGGGCCTGCCCCAGTTCGCCGCGCAACCGTTGGAATTCCGCCTCCAGCACCTTCAGTCTCGATGTCAGGACATTCTTCAATCGCCCGCGCAATTCCTCGTGAAGCTCGCGATAGCGCCGCGCCTTAGACGCCTGGCGCTTGAGGGAGTTCACCTGCTTCACCACTTCTTCCAGAATGTCGGTGATGCGCGCCATGTTGGCGCGTGAGGATTCCAGCTTGGCCTCCGCCAGGCGCTTGCGGGTTTTGAACTTTGAAACGCCTGCGGCCTCTTCCAGGATCAGCCGCCGGTCGGAGGGTTTGGAGCTGAGGATCTGCCCGATGCGCCCCTGCTCAATGATCGCGTAGGACTCCGGACCGAGGCCGGTGCCCATGAAGAGGTCTTGAATGTCCCGCAGGCGGCAGGTTTCGCCGTTGATCAGATACTCGCTTTCACCGGAGCGGAACAGCCGCCGCGTCACTGTGATTTCACCGGAGCGGTGAAACACTTTACGCGGCTTGGCGCCGTTGCCGTTCCCGTTTCCATTCCCGTTGCCATGACCGTTTCCATTCCCGTTCCCATGGCCATTGCCGTTGCCGGGAGTTTCCAGCAGGAATTCCGCGCGCTCCTCTTCGCTCAGCTCAGCTTGCTCAGCCGCCGGCGATTCTTCCGGCGCCTCCGCCTCGTTATATTCGGGATCGATCAGCGTCATGCTGACCTCTGCCATTCCCGTGGGAAGGCGCGTGCCCGTTCCGTTAAAGATGACATCCGCCATGCGTTCGCCGCGCAACAGCCGCGCGCTCTGTTCACCCAGCACCCAGGTGATGGCGTCCGAAAGGTTGGATTTCCCGCAGCCGTTCGGCCCCACAACGGCGGCGACCCCGTCTGCGAATTCCAGGCGCGAGCGGTCCGCGAACGACTTGAATCCCAGCAGTTCAAGTTTTTTCAGCTTATACAAAGGGCACCCTTCTCCATTTTGGATTTTGGATTGGAGAGCGTGGCGAGAAGAGAGAAGTCAGCGCGGCGCGTGTAAAGTCCAAAGTCCAAAATAAATTGGATTTTGTCCAAACTCCCACCCTGGCGCACCCGTGTAGTGCTGCGCGACGACCCCTCTCCAGAATGTGTACCACACCCCCAGAAGCTTGTAAAGGAAAAACCACAACATTAGGTGGTTTTGGGATGAATGAACCGCAATATCTAGTGGGGATTAACCGGCAGGAGTTTGAGCCCAATGGACATCCATCCAGTCCAGGATGAGCTTGCGCATCTCCGGAAGTTCCTGGTGCGGGCACTCGAACATCTCGATGTGGCAATCTTCGGGTTTTCCATATTTTTGGTAAAGGGGATAAAGATAGTCGCGGACCTTTTCAACGCCTGCGGGGGGAGTCAGCTCGTCCAGCCGTCCATTCACACTCAGGCGCGCGCGCGGCACGATCAGTTCGTTGATCTGCGCGGTTTGGAAGTGGTTCAGCAGCGAGGGCACGTAGTAAAAGATCCCGTGAAGGTAAAGACCGTGAACTTTGATGAGCTCCTCAAAATCCGTCAGGCAGCAGACGTCCATGCACAGCCGCACGCGCGGGTCCAGCGCCGCCAGCCACCACGCTTTGGTGGACCCCATTGACATTCCCAGCACGCCCAGCCGCCCGGCATCCACCTCCGGACGGGCGGCGAGGTAATCCATGGCGCGGAATTCATCAAACATCATCATCCCGAAGAGCACGCGCCCTTTCCAGAGCATTTCTTTGAACGCCGATTCCTCACCCACCTTCCCGTTCTCGTCGTGCTTGCGCTCGCCGAAGCACCAACTGTCGATGGCCAGCGTCACGATTCCCTTCTCCGCGCAGACGGGAGCATAAGCGGGCTGGGCGGTGACGCCGGTGAGGAGTTGTTCCTTTCCCAGATCGTACATTCCGGCGTGCCAGTGGATGAAGAGCAGTCCGGGCGCGCGCGCAGGGCGCTTGTCCGGAATGAGCAGCAGCGCGGGAACCGGTTCGACGCCGTTCAGGTCAAGCACCAGCCGCTCGAGTGTGTAACCTTCGTGTTTTTCCGTCGCCAGGACCACGGCCGGACCGGGCTTGTGGTCCCAGGGCAAATCCCCGAGCAGGCTCCAAAGCTCTTTTCTGCGCCGAGCCTGAAAAGCGGAGAATTCCTCCGGAGTTTTGACATTGTCGGCAGTCACCGGCGGAGTTCCTCCCAGGGCAACCCATGCGGCGGATTGTTTCAAGAAATCTCGGCGATCAGAATCCTGCATCCGTGTCCTCGCGCACGCTAAAGCTTATCAAATTTCCGACTCATTGAATCAAGGCTTCTGATTATTTCCATCAACCTGAACGTTGAAAAGGCGGTAGTCCGAGTAGCGGTGCTGGTTATGGAAAACGTATTTGTCGATTTGTCCGTCCACAGTTACCGCGCGGGGGAGCCACAGGGTCTTGGCGCCGCCCTGAAAAGCGACTTCGGAGTAGTTGATCTCGGTGGTTTCTTTCAACAAGCCCGCGGTCACCTCCGGCCGCTCAATATCCGTGCGCAAGCGCAGTATCCGGTAATTGACCGGATCGATCCAGGCGATGCCTTGCATGTAGACGACGCCCTGCCGGCCTTGAAAATTCACGCTCGCGGTTTCCCGGGCAACCTTGGGCCGCTGCGCGAAGGCCACTACATACGTCTGCTGCTTTTCCAGATTTTCCCGGCCCAGGTAGCGGAAGTCGGAGTCCGGCTGAAAGTCGGGGTGAAAGTGCACCAACTGGTTGATAAATCCGTAGGTGATCGCTCCGGCGCCGGATTTGACCTGTACAGGCGCGCCCTTGGCATCGGTCCGATACTCGTTCAGGCGTTCCTTGACCTTGCCCGGCTTGGTCACCGCCACATAGTTGTACTTGTTGTCGGCTTGCATCTGCCGGATTCCCCGCTCCGTATCCACGACCGAGGAAACGTGTTCCGTGCAGGCGGTGTTGGAGAAGTTCTCGAAGAATACCGCAACGGTTTGGCCCGCGTTCTTCAGGATTTGGGGCAGCAGAACCTGATTATCCGCCGCCTGCAAGTGCTTCAGCTCCGGGACTTCCTTCACCAGCTCGGCGGGAGTCATTTCCACAAATGTCTTGCGAAGCGGCTGCGACTCGTCACCAGAGGCTTCGGCCGTGCCCACTGAAAGTACAATCAGGCAGAGAACCGCCAGCGCAAGTTTAAAGGTTTGAGTGCGGTGCGCCACATTTCGATGGCCGATCGCTCTACGGAATTGAGGCGTAATGCCAAACCTCCGACGCATCCCAACACCTTGCCCGCCTTTGGGAATTTCCCATGACAATCAATGGGCGCCGTTCGGCGATGGCTTGCCCGGCATCTGCACGACGCAGTTCAGCGCGGCGATTCCCTTCGACTCCGTGTCCCATACGACTTCGCGCACGCGGTAGACTCCGGGTGGAACCTGGAAGCCCGTCACGGCATTCAGGCCGGATTGCATGAGCCTCTGGAGCGTCGCGTCTTTCAGGTGAAGATCCAGCGATGCTTCCTTGTCACCAATGTACTTGCCGTCTTCATCAAAAAGCGTCGTGTGGAAATTCAGCTTGTCCGCGCTGCGGTCCGCTTCCTTGCGGAATTGCAGTTGGCGGACGTCCACGTGGACGGTGACCGCAAGCATGGGCGCGTTGTTGCTCCCCGGCTTGATCTGGGCGTTAACGTCAGCGTTCAGGCCATGGATCTCCTCCTGCGAGAAAACGACCTTCTCAAGCGCATCCTGGGACGAGACGTTCGCAGACATTGTCTCTTTAGAAGCAAAGTACCCGCGCCGGGCTTGAACCGTGAAGCCGTCGTGGGAGGCGAGGGTCACCTTGAGGGCATGAAACTTTCCGTTCAGATTCAAATCGGGAGGGGAAAAGGTAAGCACGTAATAGGTTTCCGGTGGCGCCGCAGCTTGCTTGAACCCCGCGTCGAAGTCGTTGCTGTGGTGAAAGAAGACTCCGCCCGTCGCCGCGCTGAGGCCGATCAATACATCTTCGGAAACGATTGACGCCTGGGTTTCGATCATGTTTTTGTGAAGGGACAGGTCGCCGCGGCGGCCGCCTATTTGTTGGGGAGTTTGAGCCGCCAGGCCCATGGCGTCGATGGCGCTCACCACCACGTCCTGCCTGAGGGCGCGGTTGATAATCGCCTCGATTTTGTCCGCCTCCGTTTGCGTCAGGAACCCTGGCGACACCAGCACCAGCGTGCGCTGGCCGGGCATGGCGGCGAGCCGGCGAACAGAACCGTCAATCCCATCCAGCGAGTATCTTGAAGTGATTTTGGCGCTGTCCAGAACCTGGGCCGCTTCCTGCTCCACACGAGTTTCGGCCCC
>JASIKV010000108.1 GCA_030049455.1 Terriglobia bacterium | reverse complement strand
TCACTGCCCCAGCCACTGCAAGTTCATTATTTTCAGTTGACATACGATTGGGAGACGGATAATATCCCCTCTCAGGGGAGAGCTCGCGGACAGCTTCGTCTAAACTAGGTAGCTCTTTACGGATTGATGTGCGGCGGGAACCAAGCAGGCTTCAACCATTTCGGGGAGTAGGTGTGTTTAATCGAAAGCGCCTAGGGTAGTCAGCCCAAATTGCTATAACACCCCCCATCCTCTTGGAAGAAATTAATCTCGACCGCTGATAGAAGGGAGTTTCCTTGAAGCTGGCTCTCCGTCTTTTCCTCAGAGCCTTCGCTGAAGAATGATTCCTGATCGCGACTTCAAGGGCGAACCTCCCTGCTTATAAGCACGCTTACCTATTTGTGAAGGATAGACCGCGGCTGAGGAGTTGCCCGGTATGGGAACGAGACCACTACAGAGTGACCGCGGGATTGCCCTAACGCTCGCCGCCACCTGTGTCTTTTTCGCTCTTTGGTCAGCCTCCTGTGGCGGTGGAGGGGGCAGCAGCGTCACCTCTACGCCCGTGGCAGGATTCAATGCGAGTACAAATACCCTCAGCTTTCCCAACGTGGTCGTGGTTGCCCCCCCGCCCGCACAAGGATACGGGGCGCCACTATCCGCCACGGTGACCAACAGCGGCGGAGCGGCATTGTCAGTTACCGGGATCGCCCTTTCCGGCACAAACCCCGCCGACTTTACATACTCGACTTCAGTTGGCGGTTCTACCGTCACCAACTGCGGTGGAACCATTGCAGCGAGCGGTGGTGCCTGCACTATTACCGTTACGTTCGCACCCACTGCACCCGGGGTGCGGAGCGCCATCTTGACTTTCACGGACAGTGCAACCTCCAGTCCCCAACAGATTCAGCTTTCAGGAACTGGCACAGCCCCGGCAGTGCAGCTTGCCCAAAGTCTTCCCTTCGGCGGCCAGTTAGTAGGGTCGCCCGTCACTCTACCGGTCACGCTGACCAATAACGGCACCGCACCCTTGAGCATTACAGCGAATTTTTCCATCTCTTCTGGGGCAAACAGCGCTGACTTTTCTCAAACGAATAACTGCGTCAGCCCCGTGAACGCAGGGGCTAGTTGCACGGTCAACGTGACCTTCACGCCCTCAGTGATCGGCAGTGAATCCGCGACTCTCACGGTCGCCGACAACAACAATGGAGTTACCGCCAGCACGAATACCGTCGCTCTGACAGGAACGGGCAACGGCCCGCAGGCGACCCTGCCGGCTTCCACTTCTTTTCCTTCCACACAGGTAGGATCAACGAGCGCGTCGCAAAACGTGACGCTTACCAACACCGGGAACACCAACTTAACGATCAACAGCAATGCAGCCGTGAGCGTCCCGAGTGGTACCACCAACCCATTTACGATTGTGTCCTCAACCTGCACACAGTCCGCCTCCATAGTTCCGAATGGAACATGCTCCGTGGCAGTTACCTTTACACCCGTGGGGGATTCCCAAGTCCAGGGTACGCTGACTTTTTATGACAACTCCCTTAACAATCCGAATAACTCGCAGACCTACGCCTTAAGCGGAACGGGGACGGGCGCGAATCCTGTTGTTAGTCTCTCCCCCCCCACGACATTGGCCTTTGGAAGCCAAACCGCTCCCAACTCGCCGAGCGGAGCCCTTTCTGTCACTCTAACCAATGCGGGTAATAGCACACTCTACGTAAACAGTACTGGTGCCCAAACCGGCACCGGCGGCGGCATCGCAATTACTGGAGCCTTCCTGATAAATACCGCCGCCTCAACGTGCTCCACTACGTCTTCAATTACCCTCGCCACGGCAGGCAGTTCCTGCACAGTGGCCGTCCAATTTGAACCGACAACCACCGGCCCGGCCACGGGCACGCTCACTTTTACCGACAACAACGGCGGCAATGCAGGCAGCACGCAGCAGGTGACGTTGACTGGACAAGGCACCAGTTCCACAGCCAGCATTTCGCCTTTGACCATAACCTTCCCGAATGAAGCCGTAAACTCCACGAGCCCCGCTCAAACCATTACTCTGGCGAACGGATCGCTTGCGGAAACTCTGACTCTCGGAACCATAAGTGCTGCCATCATTACAGGCACGAACAACACTGATTTCGCAATTTCTTCGGGGACAGGGTCATGTTCAAGCAATCTTACTCTCAATGCGGGACAATCCTGTTTCATCTATTTGACATTTACGCCTTTGGCCGAAGGGAACAACCTGTCAGCATCGTTCAACCCAACCGTCACCAGCCCCGTTGAAACTGTTGCCCCTGTGACCCTAACGGGCACCGGCACGGGTGCTGTCATCGGCGCGAGCCCCACAAGCTGGCCCTTCGGCGGCGTGACGATTGGAACGTCCTCTTCTCCGGAAACCTTTAACATCAGTAACACCGGCAATGCTTCTTTGAGTATCACCAGCTTTTCAGTGACGGGGACAAATGCCAGCGAGTTTAATACAGGCACCGGCACAACCTGCAGCACCACGACGCCCGTGGCGGCAGGTAGCAGTTGCAACATTGCCGTCATCTTCTCGCCCACAAGCTCGGCGAGCGTGACCGGCACCAACCTGACAATTGTCAGTAATTCCACGGTTAACCCGACCCTTCAAATCCCCGTGTCGGGCTCGGGCACAGGCCCAACTGCGACCCTTTCCCCGACTTCTCTCACGTTCACCCCGGCCGTGGCGTTGGGATCAAACACTTCTCTTCCCATCACCTTGACCAACAACGGGAGCTCAAACTTAACCTATTCCGGCACATCGATTACTGGGACAAATTCCGGGGATTATTCCGCCAGCAGCAATTGCCCGAGCTCGGTAGCTCCGAATACTCCTTGCACGATTACGGTAACATTTACGCCGGCCACGCCTCCCAACCCTGGGACTTCACTCACGGCTTCCTTGTCCGTGACTGACAACGCAGCTTCCAACACGCCCGTCTCGCTCACAGGCACGGGGACGGGTCCCCTGGCATCTCTCACAACCTCAGCAACCATGACTTTCAGTAATCAAGCCGAGGATACAACCAGCGCGGCCCAAACCGCCACATTGACCAACAACGGAAATGCCGCCCTCACCATCAGCAGCATCGGGTTCACCGATAACACACCTGCGGCCTTCTTACAGACAAACAACTGCCCAGCCTCCACAGCAACTCTAGCCGCGGGCGCAAGCTGCACCATAAGCGTCACGTTTGACCCGCCGACGCCCACATCGTTCACCGCATACCTGACGGTAACGGACAACAGCGGCAACCAATCGGGCAGTACACAAACGCTTTCACCCTCGCTCTCCGGGAACGGAACGGGTGCGGGCGCGGTTCTTAGCACTGCTTCATATTCATTCGGCAGCGTTGATCAGCAGAGCGTCACTTCATCGGAGGCGGTGGCTGTATTGTCTAACAACGGGACCGCGCCTTTGACCATTTCCGGGAGTGACTTCAGCCTGACGGGGACTAATCCCACGAATTTTGCCTTTGCCAGCGGGACTGGGGCCTGCCCGTACACAGGGGGCACTGTAGCGGTAGGCGCGAGTTGCACAATTTATATGACGTTTAACCCCACTGCGGTGTCAGCTTACGGGGCGACGGTCAACATTTCAGACAATGGTCCGAACTCTCCGCAAACCGTCAGCTTGACAGGCTCGGGGGTCTCGGGCATTTCGATCAGTCCTTCAAGCCTGACCTTTACAAGCGCGATCAATACTGCGAGCGCTGCTCAATCGGTCACCGTCACCAATCCCTCGGGCAGTCCGACGAATCTGACCATCAACAGTGGCGGCGTCACTATCACCGGGAGCGCGGCCTCCAACTTCACCATCGTTAGTAACACCTGCAACGGCACCACTCAGACCGCCGGGCAGACGCCTGGTTGCTCCATCAGCGTGGAGTTCACGCCCTCCGGTCCCGGTACCGTGTCCGCCTCCATCAGCATTGCAGACAACCTTCCCACCACCCCGCAAACCATAACCCTTTCGGGCACGGGCACGGGTCCTTCCGTCAGCCTTTCGCCCACGTCGTATAACTTTACTGCCCAGAACATCAATTCCGGAGCCAGTACAGCCGAGCTTGTCTCTACCGTTACCAACAACGGAAGTTCGGGGACCGATACCCTGACCATTTCCGGTATCACCAGTTCGGATGCGACCGAATTCGCCCTGGCGACCGGCTCCGGACAGTGCACATACAGCGGCCAGACGCTTGCCGCGGGGGCAAGCTGCAAGATCTATGCAACGTTTAACCCGAATACGGAGGGAGGCCGCTCCTCCACGATCAGCATTGCGGATAATGCCCCGGGCACTCCGCAAACGGTTATCTTGACCGGCACAGGCGAGGCTCCGATTGCCACCCTCTCAACCTCCAGCCTCAGCTTTTCATCCAGTCAACCCCTCGGTCAGACGACGGCGGCCCAAACCGTTACGCTCACCAACAATGGAAACATTGCCATGACTCTCAGCGGCCCGGTCCTGGGTGGATCCGGCGCGGCTGACTTCCAATTCCAAGCCAGCAACTGCTCGACTTCGCTTGGCGTCGGCTCTATCTGCTCAGTCTCAGTCACTTTCTCACCCCAGACCCCCGGCAGCCTGGCTGCTACCTTGACGTTTACAGACAATACCAACTTGGTTTCAGGCACCATCCAAACCGTGAATTTGAGCGGCGGAGGTAATGGCCCGACAGCCTCCGTGCCTTCCACGCTGTCATTCGGCAATCAGACCCAGAGTGTCACATCCGCTCCCAACACGGTCACCGTGAGCAATCTTGCTCCCAGCACCGCCACTTTGACCGTCAGCAGCCTGGCGATTTCTGGTGGATCAAATCCCAGCGACTTTGTCGTCTCGACGTCATCGGCTAATACTTGCACAGGCTCTGGCTCCGGCCCAGTTGCCATAGGCAGCTCGTGTTCGTTCAGCGTGACGTTCACCCCGTCTACGCTCACAACCGAAAGCGCCAACCTCGTCATCACCGACAACGCCTATCCCACGACGCAAACGGTAATGTTGAGCGGGACGGGCGTGACTGTGCCCGTCAGCGTCCTCCCCAACCCCCTGGTTTTCCCTTCTGAGGCCGTTACCAACCCCACTACCCCGGGCACCGCCATGGCGATCGCTTTGACGAATACGTCCACAGCCAATACGTTGACCCTTTCGAGTATTCAAATAAACAGCGGAGCCAACCCCGGAGACTTTGCTCTTTCCACCGGCGCCAGCGCGTGCTCCCAGACACAGTCCTTAGCCGTCTATCCCAACAGCGGCGATTCGTGCAACATTTGGGTGACTTTTGCACCTAGCGCCACGGGGTCACGGTCAGCCACCCTGACTGTAACGGACAATGCCAGCCTGGTTTCCGGGAGTACGCAGACTGTTACTCTGCAGGGTACGGGCGCTTCGGGAGGCCTCCAGATTTCATCCTCGAGCCTCACTTTCGGAACTTTGCCTGTGGGTCAGACCAGCCAGGGCGCGTGCAGCCCGGCAACGAGTCCGAGCAATTGTGTCACTGTAACCAACAACGGCAGCGCGGCGCTGAGCTTTTCCGGCATCCAGGCAGCGGGGACGGGAGCCAACAGCGGCCAATTCTCGGTTAATTCTACCTACACCACGTGCTCTACAACAACGCAGTTGGCAATAAACGGAAGTTGCGTGGTAAATGTGACTTTCGCGCCAACCACAGCCTCCGCGAGTCCTTCCAGTTTCTCGGCCAGTCTGACCTTTACGGATTCTGCCAGCACCAGCCCGCAATCTGTCAGCCTGACAGGAACTGGCGACGCTCCCGAAGTCACCTTCTCTCCCCTTCCCTTCGCGTTCGCGAACCAGGCCACAACCGTAACGTCCACAGCAACTACAGTCACTCTGACAAACAGCGGAAACACTGCCCTGACCATATACGGCACTGCTTCCCCTGCCTTTAATGGGACCAACCCTGGCGACTTCGCTGCCACGGCCAACACGTGCGTTTCCTCCAGCCCTCTGGCCGCGAATGGCACTTGCACATATACCCTGACCTTCACCCCGGGTGCGGCTGGAAGCCGCTCCGCGAACTTCAATGTCCTCGATAACGTCAACAATGTCAGCACGAGCCCCTACACTACATCCACCCTCAGCGTTTCCGGCACGGGTTTGCACACTGTCGTTTTGAAATGGTCCCCCTCGACGACCTATGGAGTAGCAAGCTACAACATCTACCGGGGAACAAGTTCAGGAGGAGAGACGCTCCTGTCTGCGTCTCCAGTGTCCGCTACCTCCGCTTGCTCGACCACAACCCCGATCACCTGCACCTTCGCCGACGATACCTTTAACCAGACCATTACATCCGCGATAACGTACTATTACTACGTGACTGCTATTGGCGCCGGCGGAAGTCCTCAGAGCCCTCCATCCCCGGAAATCATGTGCCCTTATACTGCCAGCGGCTCACCTCAGAGCTGCTCAGTGACGGGTAATACCAATCCCTAAGTTGCAGAACCTTTTGCGCACCAAATTCAATCCCCTTGCGGCCCACCGGCTGAGTCAGCGACGGTAAACCCAGTCACAAGCAAAAATGGTGTCGCCGCAACTTAAGCGTCGTGAGCATCACGTGCTCACCTTGTATAAGAACGTTGTGGGGGTGTGGGTGGGATACTTGGGATTGAGGGGGGTGGCCGCGGGCTGTGACCCGGGATTTCAGACTAAAGACTCAGCCACCCTGGATACCAGGCGGCGCAGTGCTGCTTGGCGCGCAAGCTTCTCGATCACTTCAAAGGGCTAAAGCAAGAAAATG
>JASIKV010000107.1 GCA_030049455.1 Terriglobia bacterium | reverse complement strand
GTCTTTGCCCAGCCGGGCGCGCGCGGTTTTGAACGGACCTTTCGAGAGACCGTTTACGGCCAGCGTGGCCACGGCCACCGAGCCTTCCGTGACCTGCACTTCCACACGCTGCTCCTGCGGCTTGAGCGTATGCGTAAAGGTTCCCCACCCGGAGGGCGCCGACCAAAAGCAGCGGAAGGCCTGCCGGCGTGTGCGCGGCATCACACTCAGTTCGCGCTGTGGGGCGGAATAGCGGAACCCGCTCCAGGCCAGAAAGCACGCCCAGCTTGCCAACGCCCGCGCGTAGTGGAAGCCGCACTCAGGCTCGTTCCACGGATTGCGGCGCTCTCCGTCGTAGCGCAGGCGCACCGATTCGACAACATTTTGTCCTTCGGTCATCAATCCTTCGAACGCCAGGGACGCGGCAAATTGGTATTCCAGGCCCGTCCAAATCTCCCCGAAATAGGGAAAAGGAATCTCCGGAGGCTTGCCGAGCGGATACGTGGCGACCACCACTCCGCCCTCATCATTCAGCGCGTAAGTGCGTTGCAAATCCACGTGCTCGCTTAGATCGGTGAAATAGTTGTACTTGTAAACCGACTTCAGCGTCGCCCGCACGTGATTTTCGTCGAGCAAATAGCCGAGTCCCGCCACATGCGCCTGCATTTGCCCCAATAATTGATCGGCAAGACACGCGGTCCCCATTTGGTAGTCCGGATTCTGAGTGTTCCCTGATCCCATGCCCACGCGCGTTCCCGTGGCGATTTGATCCTCCGGCCGCCCTTCGACTTTTTGAATGTAATACTCGCCATTGAAAAGATTCTGGTCGATCCAACGGCTGCCGCTTGCAAAGAGCCGGTGATATTCCGCCGCAGAATTTTCATCACCGGCGGCGCGCGCCAATTCCTCACCGGCCCGCAGCGCGCCCAGATAGTAAATTCCGCACAATGGATTCGGCCCGTAGAACTCCACGTCGTAGGTATTGTGCTGAACGCCCTCGGCCACGCCGTCGCGATTGCCGTCCCAGCCGTTTTCAACCCAGGCAAATTCCAGCGCGCGCTTCGCGGAGGGCCACAACCGCTGAAGCCACTCAGTGTCGCCTGAAAGACGATACTCGCGATAGAGCTTGATGAGGCATCCCATCTGCCCATCGGCTGCGGCGCGCGGCCAAATCTGTTTGCCGTCGGGCAGATAGGAGCGGAATCCCATCAGGCCGTTTACTTCCGTGTTGCGCAGAAACTCCGACTCACGCAGCGAGTGCGCCAGTGTGGGGAAAAGCTGCGCGGTGGCCTGCTCGTAGTTCCACACATGCGTGCAACTGCCGTGGCAGCAGCCCGCGTGTTCATTGCACCCTTCAAATCCGTGGAATTCGCCGTCGGCGGTGCGGAAGCAGGTGTTGGTGCGCAGAGTTGAAAGCGTGCTGGTGGCAGCGTCGAGCACGGCGGGAGGCAGCGTGGAAGATTCGATGGCCTCGGCAAACGCGCGGGTGCGCGATTCGAGCTGCGGAAGCTGGTCGGCAGCCTTTCGGCTAACGTCCCAGGCGTCGGAGAAACGCTCCGTGTAGGCGTTTCCGACTTTTGTCGATTTGGGCACACCCTCGGGCGCCGCCCAGCCGCAGCGCTCCGGCGTGCGATTGGGAAAATGCCAGGCGAGCAGAAATGTGACCGTCGCCGTGCCCCCCGCGGGAACGCTTTGCGTCACCGCCACGGAGCCCACAGGCAGCGCGGCGGGCGATGCCGAGTCGAGCGCTCCGTCATCCGTAAAATCATCCCAGAAGGTCAGCACGCCGTTCCACCATTCCGAGCGTTTCCAGCCGCGCAGGTAGCTGGCGCTGCCCTCCGGCGCCCCAACCACACACAGCGCCAACGTGCCCTTCAAGGCGTCGGCGACCGCGAGGAAGGGGTTGTCCATGAAAAGCCCGCTCAGACCGGGAATCTGCCGAAAAGCCGCCTGTCGCCCCTCTTTACCCACGGGATTCTCGACGCTCCAGGCGACTCCGACTTTTGCCGGCAGTTTATTAGGGTTGCGAATCGTGTACCGCAAAATCGCCATCGGCCAGCCCGATGCCTCCACGTCCAGAGGCACCAGCGGATTGAACGCCTCCAGGCGCACCTCCAGCGGAAATTTGGGATCAGCAAAAGCCATGCGAGCGTAAGGATAGGCGCCCGTGAAGGTGGCTTCTGCGAAACGCGGAAGGCCGGGGGCATTCTCAGAGCCCATTCCGCTGTTGTTTTTCTCAAAAGGCGGCTGAAGGCGCGATTCCAGCACACGCGCCACGGGCTTGGCGTCCCCCACCTTTGCCCAAATCGCCGGGAAGGCGTAGCTCAACTCATTTCCTTTGTCCGGCCGATTGAAGATTTCCCAATCACGCAATTGACCTCGCCCGCCAAGCGAAACCGTGCCCGTGCCGATGCCGCCGAGCGGGAAAGCGATCAGCTTCAGGTTGCGGCCGGTAAAACTTCGGGGAAATTCCACAGGCGTCGCAGCCGCGGCGGAGGGTTGTTTAGTCGCAGACTGTTCTCCGCCACGTGCCCCGGCCTGGCCCGCGTAGGAGGTCTTGCCGAGTGACGCGCCGAGCGTACCTCCGGCGGCCACTCCCTTCAGGAAATCGCGTCGTGCATACTTTCTTCGG
>JASIKV010000106.1 GCA_030049455.1 Terriglobia bacterium | reverse complement strand
CGCGCCAGCTTCCTAAGCCGCTCCTGCGTGTAACGCCGCAAATCCGGGCTGATTTCCACTTGCCGGCCGGTAAAGTCGATTTCCATGGGGCCCTCCTTCGGAATGGCGTGGCAGACGAGTCCGGCAATTGAGATCCTAAATTCGACACTCCCGCCGCGCCCCCGATCTTCCTGCTGGGAAGTCCGAGGCTGGGATTTCAAGTTGCCGGTAATGAGAATCCGATCGTGCAGCCACTGGTCACGAACCAGCTAAGCTTTCACGCGGCGCTGGTGGGTGCTGGGGATCCGCATATCCTCGCGGTATTTGGCCACGGTGCGGCGGGTCACGCTGTAGCCCACCTCGCGCAGACGGGCGGTGATTTGCTCGTCGGTTAGGGGGTGCTGGGTCTCTTCCTCGTCGATCATCTTCTTCACAAGGCGCTTCAGATTAATCAGAGACGTCAGGCCGCCCGCCGGTCCCTGCACCGACTCGGTAAAGAAAAATCGCAATTCGTAAACACCCTGGGGCGTGTGCGCGTATTTGTTGGAAACCGCGCGGCTGACGGTAGAGGGGTGCACGCCCACTTCCTCCGCCACTTCCTTAATCATCATGGGCCGCAGTTCATCGATGCCCTTGTCGAGAAAATCCTTCTGCCGGCGGATAATCGCCTCGCAGACGCGCACGATCGTCTGCTTGCGCTGCTCAATGTTCTTGATCAGCTGCATGGCGCTGGTGAAGCGTTCCTTCACATAATTGCGCACGTCACGCTCTGTGCCGCCCTCATTCAGCATGCGGCGGTAGTGGTGGCTCAGGCGAAGCTGCGGCAGGCCGTCCTCATTCAGAATCACCTGGTAACCTTCGCCGGTGCGGACAAAAGCCACATCGGGCTCAATCAGCCGCGCCTGGGCGTTGTTGTAGCGCTGCCCGGGGCGCGGGTCGAGCTTGCGAATCAGCTCCACGCACCGCTCCACCTGTTGCACCGGCCGGTCGAGCACGCGGGCGATTTCGCGATACTGCTTGTTCTGAAGCTGCTTCAAGTGGTCGGAAACGATCTGCTGCGCCAGGTTATTCTCCGGCTCGAGTGCCCGCAACTGAATCAGCAGGCATTCGCGCACGTCGCGCGCCGCCACGCCGAGGGGATCGAATGCCTGAATGAGCGCCAGCGCTTCCTCCACGTCAGCAAGCTGGTGGTTGCCCGATTGCGCAATCTCCTCGACCGTCGCGATCAGGTAGCCGTCTTCGTTCAGGTTGCCGATGATGGAAACTCCCGCCTGCCGAACCTGTTCCGGGCAGATGGAAAGGCTCAACTGCCACTCCAGATGGTCCGCCAGAGACGTGGGCTGGGAGAGGAAATTCTCAAATGAGGGCTTCTCGACTACTTCCACGGCGGGAGACTTGTAGCCCGGGTCGAGATAATCGTCAAAAAACGAGCCGAAATCGATCTCCTCAAACGAATCCTGGCGGTCGCCGTTGGAAGCCGGAGCATCGGCGGAGGGTGTGAGGGGCTTCTCCGCCTCGGTTTTCTTGGCCACTTCCTCGATGGAAGGCACATCCTCGGGAACTTCTTCCAAAACGGGATTCGAAACCATCTCCTGATTGATCATCTCCCGCAGCTCAAGCTTGTTGAGCGCCAGCACGCTGACCATTTGAACCAGGCCGGGCGTCAGGATCTGCTTCTGCGCCACGCGAAGGTTCAAGCCGATTCTGGGAGAAGGACCACCCATAGTTCCTCAAAAGCAGTGACCAGTGGACAGCGCCCAGTGGACAGTGGCTGAACAGATCGAAATCCGAAATTCGCAGCGGATTTCCAATTTCAAATTTCTATTCTCGATTCTGTTTCTGTTCACTTTGCACTGACCACTGTCCACTGTTCTTACATTGCCAGGCGAAATGAATCGCCCAGGTAAACCCGCTTCACTTCCGCATCGTTGCCAAGTTCCTCCGGCGACCCGGCGCGGAAAATCCGCCCATTGTTAATAATGTACGCGCGGTCCGTAACCTGCAAGGTCTCGCGCACATTGTGATCCGTTACCAGCACGCCGATTCCCGATTCCTTCAGCCGAACGATAATCTTTTGGATGTCGATGACCGTCAAAGGGTCGATACCTGAAAACGGCTCGTCCAGCAGGATAAAGGAGGGCGAGATCACCAGCGAGCGGGCGATTTCCACTCGCCGCCTTTCACCACCGGAAAGCAGGTAGCCGTAACTTCGCCGGACCTGCTGCAAGCCCAGGTCCTCCAGCAGCTCCTCCAGGCGCGCCCGGCGGCGGTCGGCCGTCATGGGCCGCGTTTCGAGCACTGCCATGATGTTTTCTTCCACCGTGAGCTTGCGGAAAATGGAGGGCTCTTGAGGGAGGTAGCTGATGCCTTCTCGTGCGCGGAGGTACATCGGAAAGTTGGTGATGTCCACGCCATCCAGCAGCACCTGACCCGCATCCGGACTGGTCAGGCCGACGATGATGTAAAACGTCGTGGTCTTGCCCGCTCCATTGGGCCCGAGCAGACCCACCACCTCACCTTGAGCAATCCTAAGGTTAATATCATCAACGACCTTCCGGCCCTTATATGATTTCGTTAGATCAGCTGTGGAAAGAATCTGCATGGTCGCCTACGGTGCGACGCGGTGTTGTGGTAGCGGGGACGACTGGTCACCTCCATCCACAAAAAGCCTATCATCGTGGGTAAAGAATGTCAAACGCTGCCCCGTCGTGGAGCCCTTCTTCTCATCCACCAGCACAGGCGGGCCACCCGTCAGAATGATCTTCCCAGGCACCGCGAAGTATTCGCCGTGTTCAGACGTGCCCACTCGCCCCGGTTGCGTCACTTTTACGTGCCCGTCCGCCTCGGCATGGTCAACCTGCGAGCCCTGCACCGAGTCTCCTTGAGTGAAATACACATCCAAGCGGTCGGATTGCATCGTTGTAGTGTCGGACACCAGCCGGACGTTGCCGTGATAACGCGCCCGGCGGCCTTCATCGAAATAATCCAGGTAATCCGCGTGCACGGTCACCGGATGAGGCTGTCCATTTGCCTGAGTTCCAGCCTGCACACTCGGCCGAGGCGCCTTATCCTGAGCATCGGCCCCGGGATCTCCAGTTGTACTCGCCGGTTGCAGGTAGGTCGTAACCACATCCCGGCCCGAACTCACCCGTTTCTGCGTGCGGAAAACGTCAAGCGCCGTGGATTCCACCACGTCGGTGCCTTGCCAGGCGCGCACGTGCCCTTCGTAGTGGATCGTCTGGCTGGCCTTCACCGCGACCATCTTGTCCGCCAGCACGTTGGTGGGCAGGGGCGGCGTTGCCGGCGGCGCGGCTCCCGGCGCAGGAGCAGGGAGGTGCGTAGCCTGAACCCGCCCCTCGCCGACTGACGTGTTCGTGCGCATATCCATGGTAAGTTTCTGGCACTTTACGCGGCTGCTGGCGTCCCAGGCTTCCGGATGCCCAAGCAGCACCAGGCTCTGGGCAGCCGGATCGTATTCGGCATTGTCGGCGCTCGCCCGGCGGTCGCCATCGTGGTACTCGAAATTGCCCGATTGCCGCACCTCATGCAGCGACTGGGTGCCGGGGTCAAAGGCCGCCTCCAGATGATCGGCCTGGCTCTGCTGTTCCAGGGTTCCGGGCGGCGAGGTTGCAGCCGGCAGGAAGCGCACCTGCGTGGGCGCGGTCCCGCGCAGCGACTGGATTCGGCTGCGCACATCAAAAGTCATCAGAAATTGCCCCGCGGTTATGATCTTCGGCCCCACTTTCGGGTCGGCGGATGATACGTCGAGGGTTCCCGGCCCTACTGTCTCAGCGGCCTTCAGGCTGTGACCATCAGGCCGAAATTCGTACAGCACCTGCGCGGCGGTAAGCACCTTCCTCTCAACGCCTTTTTGAGCCGCCGCGTTCTGCGGCGCGTTCAGCACGGCCTGCGATTCAAGAGTCAGGTGAACATCACCCGTCGCCACGCCTCGCACCGGTTGAGGATGCTTTCCGCCCAAATCCATCTCCATGCGCTGCGAAGTCATGTGGCTGGTGCTGCCTTTGCTTTTGGTTTCCCCCACCACGTTCTCTTCCGCGGTCAAGTGGCGCAGTTCGCCGGTGACCGGGTTAAAATCTCCCTGCACGCGGTTGGCGCTCAATTGGATGCTGCGGAGCGGGTCGTCGTCAAACGCCTGCGCGTGGCCTTCCAGATTCACCTGCGTAACGTGGTTTTGGTCGTCAAGCGATACCCTGGCGTTGTCGCCCACGGCGCGCCGCGTCTCCTGCGAAACCGTCACCGGACCGCTCAGCGTCAGGCTCCGGCCCTCCTTGTCATAGCGCAGCGACGAAGCCGTCAGATGGATGGACGGCCGCGGAGCCCGGGGCGTTCCCTGGGCCAGGTCCGCCACTACGTCGTGCCGCAATACCACCCATCCCTCGCCTGTGGCGTATTCCATGCCCAGCGCCGTGCCGGTCGCCGGACCCATGTGGAACTTCACGGGCTGGTCGGTTTCGGCCAATTCCTCTGCCTGGTGGAATGATACTTTTGAGGTCTCGATCATGATGCGGCGCTTGCCCTGCTCGCCGCTGCCGGGAACGTCGCCGGCGTGGGCGCTCAGCTCGATTTGCACGGGTCCGGCGCCGTAAAAGTCGCCGGTTGTAGGGTTGTATTCGCAGCGGTCCGTGCGCAGAACGTCACCGCGGTCACCCTTGCGGCCGAACATCTGCACCGTAACGCCCTCCAGCTCCGTCGATTTGCTTTTTTCATAGGCTACCGTGCGGTCGGCGTGCACCGTAAAGATGGCCCGGCCCTGGTCGGAGCGCGTAAACGTGTAGCCGGAGAGCTGTTGGTTCACGTCCGCAGCGGGGCTGGGCGGGATGTGCAGGGGCGCAATGCGGCGCGTTGCGCTAGTCCAATAGGCAAGAGCCACGGCCAGCGCCGTGACGGTAATCCCCCCCGCCACCAGGCCCGTCAGCCACCGCTGGCGGCGCGCCCGCTCCAGTCCTAGTCCTCGCGTTGCCACTGTTCCCTCAGACAGTAACTTTCCTCCGGCACAGCCGGAGGCCTTTTCTGATGGCTGTCCCCCCGTTGACGGACTGACCTCCACCGCCAGAAAGCAACCCCTCACCCTTCTCACCCCTTCTCCCCTCTTCCCTCTCCCCAGGGAGAGGGAAGAGGGGGAGGGGAGTTGGGGTGAGGGGTTTCTTCGATCCGAT
>JASIKV010000105.1 GCA_030049455.1 Terriglobia bacterium | reverse complement strand
TTTTTCTGTGTGCAGTCGCTGAAATGAATACGTGGCCTGCAGTTCATGGGCAGGTTGAATTCGGAGCGACCGTTTAAGAGCGCGGCAATTCCCATCTCCACACTCTCCCCTTCGCCATGCTTGCGTGGAGAATTGTTTGAGGGAATCATCCTATCTGTAAAGCGGGCAAGCTGGCCGCTGTGGGGCGGGCGATTAGTCCAGGCTCTAAAGCGGACCTGCTAAGTGGTTTAGTCTTGCCTCATTGCCTTTGAAGATTTCAGTAGATTAGTAGAGGACGTCCAGTGTTCCGTCAAACAGGCGATGCTGGTTGCCGGCGAAGTGGCCGAAATTGGGTGAGGAAATGTTGTTGAAAACGTCGCGCGGGTTGGCATGGTCTGTCAAATTGAAAATCGTAAGCGAACCGCGCATCAAGTGCCTCTTGACCAATGGGAATGGAACGTGGAATTCCTTGCTCAGCTTCATGTCGAGCGACAAGAACTGAGGATAACGCTCGGTATTTGGAGCACCCACATAATTTTCCTGCATATCGATCTGGGAGTAGGGGTAACCGGAATGGAGGTCGACCACCGGCCCGGCTTCAATTCCCCAAATGTGGGTTTTGAATCGTCCCCAGGTCAGGAGTCGGTTGGGGATGTCGGAGTTCAGGTCGGCAAAGGCGTCTTCGCGAATCACCGGCTGCTGGAAAGGCACGAACAATTGCGAGAGCGTATTCAAATCGCCGCGCGCCTGGCTGAACACATAGGAGACATTCCATTCGGTGAATCGATTGATGCGGAAATGGACCGTGGATTCCAGCTCATTGTAGTGTGACGCCCCCCGCGGTGTCAGCAGCATGGCGGGGCCTGTGGGCAAATCGTTGACGGGGTCGATGATGTATTGGTTGTAGGCGCGGCTTGAGAGGAAACTCAAACGCAGCAGAACGCGGGGATTCAGTTCCTGGTCCGCCTCCAGGCTCCAAGTCCAGGTGTAAGGCACGATGCCGGGGAATTTTGTGGAGGCCCCCAGCGCTCCCTGGGAATTCAGGTCGCCGTAGGCATTCGCATAAGTCACCTGGGGCCCAAGAGGGTTTCCAGAATCATCGAAGAGACTCACCTGGCGCGCAGGATTATTGGGGAAGTCGCCTGCCAGGAGTGGCGTGTGTGCGAAGAAGCGGCCGACACCCGCGCGGATCACGGTCCTGCCATTTTTGCCGGGAGCAAAGGCGATACCAAAGCGTGGCGCCAAGTTTGCGCCGCCCCCCAGCGTTTCCCCGGTATAACGCAGGCCAAGATCAATGGAAACGCGCTCAACCGGAACCCAGTGGTCCGCGACAAACAGTGAACCCTCTAGATCGCGCGACGTGAGATTTCCAGCACCCGCAAAATCAATCTGCTCATCCACAGTTCCATCGGGCCGCAGGATTTTCACCGTATGCGATTGCGTAACACCCTCGTAAGTGCGGTTCAGGAAGCTGACTCCCACCGTCCACTCGTTATTTCCCCAGCGTTTCAGCCGAGGAAGCTTGTACATTTCCGCTACGTGCTCCTGTTCGCTGCTTCGGTGGTAGCCATTAAAAAAATTACCGCCCCACCCGTTCGGTGTGAGCAGCATGTCAGCGTTACCTTCGCCGTTTCCCCAACTGAAGAATTGCATGCCATCCGCGACTGTGGTGAACATGCCTCCGCCCGCGGTGATGAAGTTGTCAGTCAGAGTGATCTTGAAGCCATGCTGGCCGTAATTGGAGGACGCCGCAACGGGAATCAGCGAGTCGATGTCGGCAAACTGGCGGCGCAGGGGAAAGATGTTGGTGGTCAGCGTCGCCAGGTTATGCGGCGAAAAAATGTAATGAAGATCCGTGAACGAGCTGAAGTCGTGAGTGCGGATTTCATTGTTGGGGAATGGCAGGCCGCGCACGGGTTGTTTATCAATGTCGTAGCCGGCTGCCTCCGTAAAACCCAGTCGATTGGAAATGATCGGACCGGAAATGTAGAGCCGGGGATTGAAGTCCGCAATGCCCACCAGCGTGCCATTCTTGATTCGGGGATTGGGCGGCAGATTTTGCGCCTCAAATTCCCAGCGATCGGCGGGAGGCTTGGTGCGAATGGTAGTTAGCCCGCCCGTATACCCGCCGTACTGGGCGTCAAAGTTGTTCTTATAAAGCTGCATGGAATCGATGGCGGCGATGGGGACGTCAATGGAAAGGGTTCCAGTGACAGGGTCGGCGGCCTCTGATGAATTGACCAGCAATTGACCCTGATCGTCAGGAAGTCCATTGATGTTGATCTTGCCATCGGGGGTTCGGACGACGCCTGGAAGATAGGGAAGGGCAGCTTGGAATTTCTGCTCAACCAGCGGGAGGTTAGCCAACTGCGTGACACCCAGCTTGGCGGATGGAGCCGCTTGACCCGGCGAAAGTGTGGGCGCTTGTTCACGAACTTCAACTTCTTGGTGAACCACCTGCTCCAAGGGAAGAACCACTTGAACGTCCGGCAGCGGAGTCTCCGTGACCTCCAAGTCGCGCTTTAGTGGAATGTAGCCCGTAGCGGCGCAAAGTAGAGAATATGTTCCTGGCTGCAAGCCGCTGAACTCAAACTTACCTTTTAGGTCCACCTTAGCGCTCAAACCGTCAGTGGGGAGAAATCGGCTGGTAAGCGTGCAGAGTGTGGCAGGGATTGGAGCATTCTTCTCGTCGAGGACTTCACCGCGGACGCTTTGGGTGGGCGGCAGTGCGCGCGCGAAGCTCAAGCCTGCCAGGTGCAGCCCCACTCCCCAAAGAACAATCGTGACGCCGCGTCGAATCTTCTTGGCACGCATAAAACTGCTCACATCGAGGTTTCGAGTATGCTTGTGCGTGAAACCCCGCATGTCCACCAAAAAACCGCGCTTTTGCTATGAGGAAGTGCCTTTGCGCGTTGCTACCTGCTTCGACCCTAACTTACAGCTGCGTAAAGTGTTGGATCAGATGCGGACTTTGCGCAAATCCCATTGGCGCGCAAGTCGGTCATTCTGTCTAGGGCACGTTGGTCGCCAAAGGCGGCGACTTATCAGCATCTTTACAATCTCTTATAATCTGATGCAGATGTCACCCCTACCCCTGTACCATTACTCTGGGGACAAAGTCAGTACACGTCTCCCACCCCCCAAAGACGAATAAAGCGCGCCTCGAGGAAAATCCCTCGTCACGCGCACAGGCGTAGATTTTTAGAGTTCCTACCTGCCCCATCACGATGAGGCAAAACGGGTAAGCGAGGGATCCCTGCCGCCTTCTTTCCCCGCTTGCCTGCACCAGAACGCGAGCAACCCCTAGCCCGCATCCTGCACAGGAAAAGAAAGCAGCTAACAGCGTGGTTAGTGTAAACCCGAAATGACCTGCAATCAACAGGATTCCTATGCTTTGTCGATCTCCAGTTTGCTTTCGACTCGAACTTCTGGGTGTTCGGCAAATCCTTTCGCTAAGAATCATTTCAAATTCAAAGTGTTGGACTCTTTGGCGTTCCCGCATGCCGGGAGAGGTTAAGGGTAGGAATAGTATTGGTAACCCATTCCCGCAAAGGGCTCCTGGAGTGGAGCGAAAAACTTCAAGACCTTTTATACTAAGCGTATCGATGCGCGACTCTGGCATTTCCCCGCGCGGCAGATTAGAATCCCTTGCGAGGCCACACAGCATGGCGGTCACCAGCTCTGAAAATCATTCCGCGGCATCCGCATCGGCCAGTGTACGCATCATCGCCATTGCCGTGCTTTTTGGCTGTATCTACTACGCCAGTTCGGTGGTCATTACACTTGTGTGTTCCATCCTGATTGCCTCCGTCCTTGATCCCGGCGTGAGGCTGATGGAGGGATTGCGTATCCCGCGCTGGGTGGCCTCACTCGTCATGGTAGTGATCCTGCTGGCGGTCGCGTACCTCGCGATTTATGTTGTCTACGACCGCGCCACCGCCTTACTGGATCAAATGCCCAGGTTAATGGAAAAGCTGAAGCCCATTACTCAGCACATACAGTCCACGGCGAACAACATCCAGCAGAGCACGCAGACCATTATTCCGGCCTCGCCTGAATCGAACTTGCCGACCGTGAGATTGCAGCAGGAATCACCCTACATGCAGTTTCTGCTGCGGGGCATTGGATCTGTCTACGCTTTCATGGTCACGGTCATGTTCATACCCTTGCTGGTGTTTTTCATGCTGACTTCGAAGAATCAGATGTGGGCGGCATCATTGAATTTGTTCCCCATCCACCGGCGCCAGCAGGCGGAGGACGTGATTGACGCCATCGCCCGAATTCTGCGTGAGTTTGTTCTGGGGAACCTGCTGGTGGGTCTGATTTCCGCAGCCATTATTACGCCTGTTTTCGCCATTATCCATCTTCAGTACGCGTTGTTGTTGGGTCCCCTTGCTGCGCTTCTCAGCCTTATCCCCTATATCGGAGTGGCGCTTGGGGTTCTTCCTCCGTTGCTGGTTGCTTTATTGCAATTCGAAAACACGGGTCCCTTCATCGCCATCGGCGTCACCGTGGTGGTAGTGCACTTCGTCGCCGTCAATATTCTGACTCCCAAGTTTGTAGGGGAACGCGTCAACCTGAATGCGCTCTCCGTAACGATTTCCATGATGTTCTGGTCCTGGCTGTGGGGAGGATTTGGTCTGATTCTCGCCGTGCCCATCACCGCTGCGATTAAAGCGGTGTGTGATAACGTTGAAGTTCTGAAGCCTTATGGCGCATGGATGGGAGAAGGGTCCGGGTAGGTGGCAGGTTGTAGGTAGCGGGTGGGGAGGAATTTCCTGCGATTCAAGCAGCGCCCCATCTTTCCCCACCTACATCCTAGTCTCCGCCACCTACTTCCTTCGCCCGCGCAGCTTGCCGACCAAGCCTTCCATCGAATCGCAATCCTGAAAAATGCGAATCCCGCCGATTCCAGCCGCGCCGTTTTCCAGGCACTGGGAAACTCGATCCGGCGTGATTCCCCCGAGTGCGAGAACTGGGATCGAACTCTCCTGTGTCACTTTGCGGAGTATTGAAAGCCCAAGCGGGGGGCCGAACGGCAGCTTTGAAGGGGTCTCGAAAATTGGACCCAGTAAAATGTAATTCGCGCCCGCAGCCTGGGCAGACTTGGCTTCCTCAAGGGAATGGCAGGAAACTCCCAGCAGAAATTCCGCGGGCGTCAAACTGCGCACCAGATCCGCCGGCATTGAGCGAGTCCCCAGATGAACGCCGTGGGCCCCGGCCGCGAGCGCCACATCCAAGCGATCGTTTACCATCACCCTCGTTTTCCCGTGCGCTGTGGCTTGCTTCATTGCATCTTGCGTCAGCACCAGCAATTGTCTTGCAGATAAGTCCTTTTCCCGAATCTGCACCCAATCCACACCCGCGTCGATGGCTGCGGAAATGCAGCTTTCGAGACTGCGACCCTTGAGCTGACTGCGGTCAGTAACGTAGTAGAGTTGGAGATGCGCAGGCATAACGCGTAGGAAGTAGGTCGCAGGTGGCAGGTGGGAAACAAGGAGCAGCGCGCTTTGGCATGTGGGCTTGGTAACCTATATGCCACCTGCCACCTAGTTTTTCCCCCCTTACCTTCTGGCAATTCCAAGTTCAAACCGGAAGCGCCACACCTCAAAGAAGGCGAGCCAGACGTCCGCCAGTCCAAGTCCGGAAACTGCGCCCCTCAAAAAATAGTTGTGCGTAATCGTTGCGATCGATGGATAGTGGTTAACAAAATAATTTCGAAACCACAGCCCATTCCAGGGAAAGACAAAAAGAAATACTCCCAGTTCGAAACAGAACACGATGTAGATGATAGTCGCGAGGCGATTCATGGGTTGATCGGTCCGGGAATCCGGTCACAGGTGAGACGATAGGGTTCTCCCCCGCAGCAGCGGGTGGGATGTATATCAGGCCTTCTGCTGGAGCTCGCGGATTTTTTCCGCCACGTCGCGGAAATCGATATTCTGGCTGTAGACCTCGGTGAATCTCTCCAGGGCGTTGCGGGAGTCTCCAGCCAGCTCGTAGGCCACGCCCAGGTCGTATTGCAGGGCCATGAGCGCTTCCTCCTCAAGACCTGGCGCCTCCAGCGCGCGCGCGTACCATTTAACCGCAATCGCCGGCATTTTCTTCTCCATAAAACAAATGGCCAGCAGGCTGCACGCCTGAAGGTAGTTGGGAGGGAATTCGTCTTTGCCCGCACCCTTCACAACTTTTTGGAACTCGCCGATGGCTTCGTCCAACAATCCCATTTCCCGGAAGGCCACGCCCAGATTGTAATGCGTTTCGCGATCGTCATGATCCGCCTTAGCGGCGCCCGGCTCCTCCATTTCCGAAAGCAGATCACCGAGCCCGGCCGCTCCGTGAGAGTGAGCCGCGGCATGGGGCGCGGCAGCCACGGGCGGAAGGGGCGGTGGTTCCTGAATGGCCTCGGCGTCCGGCGCCAAATCGCCGAGCGACGAAGCCAGGTCGCCCGCCAGGTCGCCCAGCATGTCCATACCTGGACCCGCAGCCGCGACGACAGGCTCCTCCACCACCGGTTCAGGAACAGATGGCGGCGGCTCAGGCGCAGTCTCCGCTACCGGTTCAGGCTTTGGTGCGGTGGCAAAGCTGGTAGGAAGTTCGACTTCTTCAGGAGCAGTCTCATTTGCGACCGGCTCAGGTTCGGGCACCGGTGCGGGAAATGGTGCCACCTCCTCTTCAAAGATATCTGCGGGCGTTTCCGCCACAGGCGCTTCGTCAGAGGCCTTGACTTCTTCAGGAGCCTTAAACACAGCCTCTTCAATCGTGGGAGGAGCCGGCAAGGGAGGCGCCGCGACCTGTCCTGCCGTCGCATGAGCATTTAATTTCTTGCGAAGTTCGGCCACCATCGAGTGGTTCGGAAACTTCTCCTCGAGCGTGGCGACGGTCTTGGCAGCCTCTTCCACGAAGCCGTTTTCAAGATAAAACTCAACTTCAATCCGGCTGTCTTCAAGGTCAGCCGGTGCGGCTTCTTTCCCCTGCTCCGCAGGCTCGGAAACCCTCGTAGGCGCTTCGACGGGTGGTGCGGGCTCTTCCACAATTGGCGCATCCAGTGGCGGCAAAGCTGCTTCTTCAACAACCTCAGCAATTTCCGCGGGCGGCGGGGCAGGCGGCTCCGAAGCCTGGGGAGCGGGTGAAGTGAACCCCATCGCCGCCATGGATTCGAAGTCGTTGGAAAGATCCAACTCCATGGAAGGAGCTGCGGCAGGGGGTGAGGGAGGTGGAGGCAGTGGTGATTTCGGCGGCTCTACTTGAGCCCCTGAAGGCGTCAGGTCGAAGGAAACGGCTTCCGGTGGCGCTGCCGCCCCCACGGGCTCCTCCTGGGCGACGGGAACGAGGGGGAATTCCATGCCAGTTGCCGGTTCGGAGGCTACCGCAACTGGAGGCGCGGGTAATGGGGAAGGTGGCGGTGCAGCCACCTGCTCCTTCTTGGCAGCAGCAGGCGGGGGCAGTGGAATCTCGGGCATACCCGCCTTGGCCGTCGCAATGGCCTGGTACTTGCTTGCCGTTTCGTGATCCCCGCGTTCCGAGTAGATTCGCGCCAGTTGCGTGGCCGCCGCCTGGCCTCGCTCCGGAAAGCCTTTTCGCGAAATTTCCAGAATGCGCTGGTGAACTTCCACCAGGTCGGGATAAACCTGCAACACTTTCTCCAGCTCCGCAATGGCCTTTTCGGTCAAGTTGTAACGCGCGAAGAGGTCGCTGTTTTCAAAGGCCTCTTTGAGCATTGCATCCTGATTGACGTCCACGGCGGCATGCTTGGCGGTAGTATCCTCCACCGTCAGCGGGGTCGCCTGTGCGGTAAAGGCGACGGGTGCGACCTCCGCTTTGCCCTGCTTTTGATGGATCAGCTTCAAAAGGCCGTGGTAAGTCTCATTCTCCGGCTCGCGCTCCGTCAGCTTCTGATAAGCCATTTCGGCCTTGTCCAGGTCGCCAGCGTGCTCGTGAGCGCGGCCCAGGGCCTCCAGCACTTCCGGCAACGTCAGCTCGTTGGCCGTCTGCTCACAGATGCGGTGCATCAATTCCAGCGTGGGGATGTGCTCGGAACTGTTCGTGCAGATCTGGCGGAGGGCGTCGAGCAGTGCGGCGGCATGGTTTTGCGCGATGGCTTCGTCAGAAAGACCAGCAAGAAACTGATACGCCCCGTCCAAATCGCCCTTCTCCGCCAGCAGCGCGGAAAAACGGGCTACGGGTGCGAAGTCCGTGGGGTTTGAATGGTAAACCTCCATCACCAGTTTCTGCGCCTGCGGAAGTTTTCGAGCGCCGAGGTAAGCCTCCAGCAGGATGCGCTTCCCCTCAGGTTGCTCCTGCAACTCCGCCGAGGATTTGATGATCTTTTCAGCCTCATCCAATTGCTGGCGCGAAATAGCCACGCGCGCACGCAGAATCTGAATCTTGGAATCCCTTGGATTCAGATCCGCAGCCTTTTTTAGAGGAGCTTCGGCGCCTGTCTGATCGCCGCGGTGGAGCAGTATTTCCGCGCATTCCAGGTAGGTTTTGGCGGCCTCTTCGCGCTTGCCCGCCTGCTCCAATTCCGTCGCCACACGATTGTGGAAGTTTATATTCTCCGGGTCAAGTTGAAGCAGCTTGCGGTAGACCTCCAGCGCGCGGTCGGTTTGGTTGCGCTTCTTATAGAATTCCGCCGCTTGCAGATATTGGTCCCGAGCTTCGCGGCTTAATCCCTGAAGTTGATAAAGTTCGGCCAGCTTCAGGAGATTCTCAACGGAATTCGGATCCACCTTGGCAATCTTCTTGTAAATGGCGATGGCTTTGACGTTGAACCCCTCGTGAACGTACGCTTCCGCCAGTTTGTGAAATTGTTTCAAGCCCTCAGTGGTGTTGCGCTCGCGAATGTAGAGGTCGCCCACCGTGTTGAGAATAGACACGTCGGACGGGTCGTTTTCCAGGATCTCTTGATACTGCTTGATGGCTTGAGATATCTTGCCTTGAGCTACAGACTTCTCAGCCTCTTGCAGCGCTTTGGCCTTGTGAAAAGCCATCTACACGCTCCAAATGCCTTCAGTGGTGTGGACTGTCCGCTAAACGTAACATACGCCCCCCGCCAAGTCAACGGAATGAGGGGAACATCCGGTCCCGGCCCCGCGAAATAACCCATTTCAGCGCTTGGAGTTGCCGGAACAGCGACGCTTCGTATTGGATGCAAACGAAGGGGTCTGCCGCTGCACGCTTTTAATCTCCTGAACAACTGTCTGCTACCGGCCTGAGACCAAGTAACCCAATTCTGCTGCATTCCCGTCGCTACTTCAAGCTACATCACGCCGGTTTGGGAGCCGGCGGTGGCAGGGTCCGCGCCACAATTTCCGATTGGAAATTCACCTTCCGGTGAGTGCCGTCACAAAATGGCTTGTTCTCCGAATGTCCGCAGCGGCAAAGACCGATGGACGTGCGGCCGGATAAGTCAAAAACCCCGCCCGTCATATCGCAGATTGTGAATTCGCCTTCCACGCGAATCGAACCATTGCTGTTGATGGTAATTTTTGCCAAGCGACCCTCCTGGGTTCATTGAATTCAAGTGATGAATGTGAAAAACTCATCTTGAGAACACTTGTTGTCGGGAGGCCGGCTGTCCCGGCCCTTAGCCTCGCAAACCTTCAATCGCCACAGGGCTGATGGGTCTCTGCAACTGAGCCACCCGCCGATGCAGACCAAACGGTTTGAGCAACACAAGTATCAAAATGCCAAAGAACACAAGTGAAATAGCCCCGTGCAGCGCCATGCATTCGCGACGAGTCATTTCAATTTTACCCTCTTGAAACGCCTTCGCGCGAAACGTCACACGCAGATCCAGCGCCACCAGAATGATCACCAGGAGCAGTTTTCCGTGCAGCCAGGTCTCACGAAGAAAGTAAGGGTCTTCAGAAACCAGAAGAAAACCTGTAACCACCATGAGCGCCGCTCCGGGGTGCGCCAGGCCTTTCAGGAGTTTTGACTCCAGCCGCGCCAGGCTGGCGCGCACCTCCGGTGATGGCTCCTCCGTTTGAACGGCCAGGATGTGCGTCACCGCCAGAAGACTTCCCAGCCAGAAAACCAATCCGATGAGATGAAAGACCAGCGTCCAGGCTACCATTTCAAGTCTCCATAGATGGTTGGAGGATCGCGACTTTCCTCCAACCACGAACCACCGTACTTGACGTCTCCGCCACCATCTGGGAAAATGCACCTATCTTTGGTGCGAGGAGAAACCGCTTGTCAGAGTATTTCATCCCTGCCGGGGAAGTCGTCAAGAGCGAGCCGAAATCCATTGGCATTGAAACACCGCGCAAGAAGCGGCCCAAGGAACTGGCCGTCATCACCGAATGCTGCACGGGTTGCGCCGGCTCGCCCGCCTGCGTTCCCTATTGCCCCGTGGCCGACTGCATGTATTGGGTCCCGGATGAGGACCATCCTCCCTTCGGCCGGATTGAAGTCGATCCGGCGCTCTGCATCGGCTGCAAGAAGTGTACCAGCAAAGGTCCCGACGGAAGCTTTCTGGACGGCTGCCCGTGGGACGCCATCGAGATGATTCCAACCGAAGAGGTGGAAGGCATTCTCGGCATCAAGTACACGGTCTGACTCTGCCCGCCCTGCTCAGCCCTTTACCTTTGCCTGCCGTTCGCGGATGGCGCGTGCCGTTTCCTGCGCCTGCGCTCGCACGCGGTCTGACATTCCCGGCGCGCCCCTCGCAAACCGATCAACGTCCGCAAGGTCATCCGGCTGGCCTACAAGATAAAGCGCGCGAAGGGTTTCCACCACCTGACCTTCGTCCGGAGAAATCACCGCCACGCCGCCACCCGGCGCCACCGTGCTTCCCTCCGGGGCTAGAAACCGCCGGATTGTCCCCCCAACTGGCGATACCACGTCCTGCTGCTGGTCGCTGCCCGCCGGCCGGATGCGGGCGATGATGGTGCCGTTTCGCACGTTGTCCTGCACGTTCATGCGGAATTTAATCACGCCCGCGGCCGGCGCATCAATCGTGAAAGGCTCAAGCATCGAACGCAGTTCCGTGTCGCCCGCGGCGTCGCCAAACCGCACCAGCGCCAGCGCGGCGTTCGCCCGAACCATGGGCGCGGGATCGTCCACAAGCTTGCGCAGCGCCTGGTGGAATTCCTCTGAGTGATTATCCTGCCCCATTGCCCAGGCGGCTTCCAGGCGGAATTGCGATTCCTTGCTCGCGGCCAGCGCCAGCAGTTGCGGATACCAGCGCTTCGCCGACGGGTCGCCCGCGGCGATCAGGTCGGAAAGCTGCGCGAGCGCGTGCTGCGTCTTGTGCGGCGCGGAGGTGTCCGTCAAGTATTGCATCATCTCCTGGTCGGGAAGCTTCCGCCCGAACCACGTCTGATACCAGAAGAGAAAGGTAATCAACACCAGCAGAAAGGGAACGATCAGGATGGTGATATTCGCCTTCCTGATGCGGCGACGCACCTCCGCGTCGTCCGCTCCCGGCCGGGTTGAAAAATCGTTTCCGGATTCCACGCAACGCTCGTGCGTCCTCTCAGCAAAACTCGCGGCGCTTTTCCCGAGCAAATTCACAATATAGGAATTGGCGGGGATTGGCCAAGGGAAAAACAGCCACCGGCGTCACATGAAATTCTTCGTGTGGTA
>JASIKV010000104.1 GCA_030049455.1 Terriglobia bacterium | reverse complement strand
AAAAGCGCCTGCCCCTGAAGCGCCGGATTGCCTTCCAGCAAGTCGCTCGCCGTTTTGAGCTCATCGACCGTCGGCGCCAACTTCCCGGTCCTCTGCACTCGGGCCAGCAAGCCGTATCCCAGCGTCAGGTGGGCGATTCCCAATTGCTTGTTCATTTCCGCTTTGAATGCCGCATCGTCAACTCCCTCGGGCTTCTTGAGCGTCTGCGCCGTCGCCACCGCCTTCTGCGCGTATGCGGCGGCTTTATCAATCGACGGCGGAGCGATGGCAAACTCCTCGAGATATCCCAGGGCGCTCATCACGTCCACGGCGGTCGGATCGTCGGCCACCACCTTGTCACCGTATTCGACGATTTTGGGCAGATCGTTCTGCGCGCGATAGGCGTCAAAGTAGATGTGGTCGATCTGGGCGGCGCTTGCCTTTTCCTGTTCGGGATAAACCTTCAGGAAGCTTTCCAGCGCTTCCATGCGCTTTGCGGGATCCGTGACGCGCGGCAGCACCTGGAAAAACGCCCACACCGCGTAGTCATGGCTGTCCTTGGCAAGCTCCTGATTGTCACTCTGCATCTTTGCCCACTCTTCGTCCGTGGCCTTGGCAGGACGCATCAACTGGCCCGTCTCCACCTTGACCTGATCGGGGACTTTGTTGATTACGGTAAAGATGGTGTCGCTCACTTTGCTGCTTGAAGCGTAGGCACGCATGAGGACCAGGTAGAGATTTAAGTCCTGGTAATTCGCCGCTAAGTCCTTCTCCGCGTATTCGATCGATTTGTCGAAGTTGTTCAACTTCAAATAGGCGCTGGCGAAGTATTCGAGCGCGCAGGGCATGTACTTGGAGCCGGGGTGCGCCTGAGCGAATTTGTCGAGCGCATCGACCTGTTGCTGCGGATTGTCCGCGCCGTTGACGGCCAGCATCAGGTTGTCCTCATCCGTGCCAATGGCCACCACAAATCCCGGACAGGGCTGCTGTGCACGAAGGGGCAGGGCTGCAATTCCCAGGAATGACAGGAGGAATACGCCAATTCGCCGATTCATGGAAACCTCCGGTTCAGGACGATATCCGGGCTTCGCGCGGCCGCCCAAGACGCGGCACAAACCGCGGAACCGCACGCTGATAGTCTCGATACTCGGGTCCGTACTGGTCAAGGAGTTTTCGCTCCTCAAGCGGTGCGAGGATTTGATACATCAGGATGTTCAGAATTGCCAGCAAAAAAATCGCGGGCGCCCCGGTAAGGAATGCCATGCTCAGAACCATCAGCATGTAGAGCAGATACCGCGGATGGCGCAGCCGCGCGTACACGCCCGCGCGGACCAACGTGCTCATCCCGTGCCGGGGGTTCAACTCCGTCAGGCCCACCAGGCGGCGCCAGCCGAGCGCATGGCGCGTTTGCACGTCCAGCCAGGTTGCCGCGAGAAAAAGCGCTGCACCGGCAATCCAGGTGAACAGGCCGCGCCCGATGCGCCGCGCAAGAAGCTCGTGTCGCGAGAGGACGATTGCCGCGGCGAAAATCAGCCAGATGGGGAACGCCATCCAGAAGGCTCGGTTGCCGATTCGCCGCCAGTGGCGTATTGCCGTGTGGAATAGAAACCAATAGAACGGAATCCAGAGGAGCAGAATCAGGTAAATCATCGCGATGGAATCGATAGCGATTGAAAACATGGAATAGCCCGCGGCTCGCACCGAGCATTTTATCTCGAAATTCTCCCTGTTCCGTGTAGGATACGGGGGCTGGGGACGCGGAGTTTCTGAAATCGTTTAGGGGAGGCAAGTGATGCAGCTCCATGCCTGGGAAAGCGTCAGGAAAGAAGTGGTGACGGATAAGTTTTGGAGAAAGCTGGTGTACGGCGACAAAGTAATGGTGGCGCACCTGGGACTTGCCAAGGGTTGCGTCATTCCCCTGCATCATCACGATGCGGAGCAAGTCAGCATGATCCTGACCGGCGCGTTGAAATTTGAACTGGAAGGCAAGGAAGTGATGGTCCGCGCCGGTGAGGTGCTGGTGATTCCCTCGAACGTTCCGCACAGAGCAGTGGCTGAGGAAGACTGCACCGGCATCGACGTGTTCAGCCCCATTCGCTACGACTGGCTGAATGGTACGGACGATTATCTGCGCAAGTGAAGTACGTAAAATTGTTCAGGAGCGATTCATGAAATGGATTCGCATTGCCGCTGTCGTATTGGGATTTTTGATGCCCGTGGCCGCCAGAGCTCAGCCGGCGTTCTCGCTTCAAACCGGCGACCGCGTGGTTTTCTACGGGGACAGCATCACCGATCAGCGCCTCTATACCGTGTACGTCGAGACCTACGTCGTGACTCGCTTTCCGCAGCTTGCCGCAAGCTTCACCCATAGCGGCTGGGGCGGGGATCGGGTGTCGGGCGGAGGCGGGGGGACGATTGAGGTGCGGCTGGAACGCGACGTCTTTCCCTACCAGCCCACGGTGATGACCATCATGCTGGGAATGAATGACGGTGCATATCGCGCCTTCGATGACGAAATCTTTGCCAGGTTCACGCAGGGGTATCAACACATCATCGAATCCGTGCAAAAGGCCGACCCGCAGGTCCGCTTCACGCTGATTGAGCCCTCGCCGTTCGACGATATTACTCGCGCGCCTAATTTTGAGGGCGGCTACAACGCGGTGCTCATTCGTTATGGCGAGTGGGTCAAAGACTACGCCCAGAAGATCGGTGCGACCGTCGCGGATTTGAATACTCCCGTCGTCGAAGTCCTTAAGAAGGCCAACGCCATCGATCCGAAACTCGCGCAGCGCATCGTGCCGGACCGCGTCCACCCGGGCCCCGAGGGCCATTTGATTATGGCGGAGGCAATCCTGAAGGCCTGGAACGCGCCTGCCCTTGTTGCCGAAGTGGAAATCAATGCCAAGAAGAAGCGCGTGGTCAAGGCGGCGAACACAGAAGTTAAAGATTTGAAACGCAGCTCCGGCGTGCTGACCTGGAATCAAACCGATCGCGCCCTGCCCATGCCGTACGATCCGGCCAATCCGCTGACGGCGCTGGTGATGCGCTGCTCGGATTTTGTGCAGGCCCTCGATCAGGAACCTTTGCGGGTGACGGGCTTGAAGGGCGAGCGCTATGAGCTCAAGATCGATGATGAAACCATCGGGACCTTCACAACCGCGCAACTTGCCGAGGGGGTCAATCTCGCCGGGCTCGCCACCCCCATGATGAAGCAGGCCATGGAAGTCGAAACTTTGACGGAGAAACACAACACCGTCCATTACGGACGCTGGCGAATGATTCAGGTGCCACTCGCCGGTATCACGGCGCCCAGTCTCCAACGCACTTTGGATGATTTGAATACTTTGGATGGCGAATTGGTTGAAGAGCAGCGCTCCGCGGCGCTGCCCAAGACGCGGAAGTATGAACTGCTGCCCCAACCCGCGGCGGAGCATTGAGAGACTGTAGCGGCGCTCTACGAGCGCCGGGATTTCGGCGGTCATAGACCGCCGCTACAGGGGACGCGAAACTACTCAGCCTCGGCCTGGATCTTGAACGCGTAAGCCTGAAGGCACGGCTTGTGCTCGGCGAGCGAAGATGGAATTGTAATCTTCAGCGTTTCATCATCCTGCCGCCACATCAGGTCCCGGTCAATCCCCAGCATCCGAATCGCTGAGCCCGGCACAGCGCGCACGGATTGCGTTTCGAACTTCTCGCCGGGCCATCCCATATTGATGGCGTAAACGAAACGGCCATCCTTGCTGGAAGTGAACCAGATATTCTTCCCTTCCTGAAAAACCTTGCGCGGGCGCGTGTTGTAGATTGCCTCGCCATTCACGCGTAGCCAGGCTCCCGCATATTTTAATCGCTCCACAGTTTCGGGGGGCCACTCCCCGCTCGGCATGGGGCCGAAGCCGACTTCAAAATTTCCGCCTTTGGCAGTTATCCCGATCAGGCTTTCGACGATCCACTCGGCGGGCTTGTACTGATCATTCGGGCGATAGGAAAACGCCGTGCCGCAGGGGTAGATGACTTTCCAAAATCCCTGGGATGGCCCGCCGGGAATCTGCCGCTCGGGAGTGTAGTAGTCGCCGTAGGCGCCGATGCCCCGCCCGCGAATGATCACCTCGGGCTGAAGCTTGCGCACCATCATGGTGATTTCGGCCAGGTCCTTCGCCGCCGCCTGCGGCCAGCCGATGTCAAAGTCCAGATAATCGATCCGGCCGTAGTCCGACATCAGCTCGCGCACCTGCTGGCGCTCCTGCGCGATAAATCGCTGCCAGCGCTCGGGGTCGGATTCCGCTGTGAAGTGCGGGTCGTAGTAGAAATTGAACGGGTCCCAGGCGAAAGACGGGTCGTGCCAGTCCACGTGCGAGTAGTACAGGCCGACGCCCATGCCTTTCCTGCGTCCCGCTTCCACCACGCTGCGCACGATGTCCTTTTTATACGGCCCGTCCTGAATGCTGTAGGACTGCACGACCTTTTCTGTATTCTCAATCGCACCGCGGCTGAATCCCTGCGAGGTCAGCCGGAAAGATTCCTGCGTGGTGCCGGTGGGCCACATGCTGAAGCCGTCGTGGTGCTTGGTGGTGAAGGTGAAGTAGCGGATGCCCGACTGTTCGAAAAGATCCATCCACGCGCCGGCGTCAAAGCTGGTGGGATTGAAGAACTGATAAAAAACATTGTAGATGTCCCAGAACTGCTTGTTTGCCCCGGCCAGCGCCCACGACGCGTCACTGCTGATCATGCAGTAGAGGCCCCAGTGAATACGGATGCCGAATTTACGGTCTTTGAACGCTTCGATGGCCGCCTCCGGCGCATGCTGGTAGCTTGGATCGACCTCCGGCAAGAATCCCCGCTGCATGGCTTCACGGTCGAGCGCCTTGTTCAATTCCCGGTATCGCCCCTCGCCCTCGGCCGCAGTTTCCGTGGCCTGCTGCGCAGCCTGGGCGATCAAGGGATTCGCGCCCGCATCGAATCGGCCTGCCAGCGCACCCGCCGCCAGCGATCGCGTCATGAATTGCCGTCGCTTCATTGTGAAATCACCTCTGCGGTTGGGAATTGTAGCTCGGAAGAATGGTGATGGCCAGAGCGACGCTCATCGAACGCCGCTGCACCGGGATTTGCGTTATAGTGTTGAACGATTTCTTAAAGGACAGGAATCGTGCCTGCATGAAAGCCCTCACGCTCACTGAATACATGAATCTGGTCTACGGCGATGCGCCGGACCCGCAAATCGCGGGCGACGAAGTTCTGGTGCGAGTGCGCGCCTGCGGAATCTGCGGCAGTGATGTGCACGGAATGGACGGCTCAACGGGGCGGCGCGTGCCCCCCGTGATTATGGGCCACGAAGCCGCAGGCGTGATTGCCGAAGTGGGCGGGCAGGTGCGCGACTGGAAGAGGGGCGACCGCGTTACCTTCGACTCGACGATTTCCTGTGGAGTGTGTTGGTATTGCCAGCGCGGGTTGCCGAATTTGTGCGACCGCCGGCGCGTTCTGGGTGTCTCCTGCGAGGACTACCGTCAGAACGGGGCGTTTGCAGAACTCGTGGCCTTACCCGCGCGAATCCTATATGGCGTTCCGGATTCGGTCAGCTTCGAGCAGGCAGCCATGGTTGAGCCGGCGTCCGTGGCGGTTCACGCGGTGAGGCGCGCCGCGGTTTCCCTTGGCGACGTTGCGGTGGTGATGGGGACCGGCATGATCGGTCTTTTTGTCGTGCAGGCGCTGTGCGCCTCGGGCTGCGCCAAGATCATCGCCGTGGACATCGAGCCGCAGAAGCTTGCCTTGGCACGCAAGCTCGGCGCGGATGTGGCGCTGAACGCGAATGAATGCGACGTGGCGAAGGAAGTGCGCGGCCACACGGAAGGCCGCGGCGCGGACGTGGCGCTGGAAGTCATCGGTCTTGGCCCCACCATCAACACCGCCATCGCCTGCCTGCGCAAGGGCGGCACGCTGGCGCTGGTAGGAAATTTCCGGCCGACGGTGGAGATTCCACTACAGGCCGTAGTGACGCGCCAATTGACGCTCGCCGGATGCTGCGCCAACTGCGATGATTATCCCACCACGCTCGAGCTGCTCGGCCGCAAGGCCATCAATACCGCTTCGTTGGTCAGCGCCACCCCGCCGCTCGCGGAGGGCACGGCGTGGTTCAAGCGCCTTTATGACCGCGAGCCGGGCCTGCTGAAAGTCATCCTGCAATGTTAGCGCTCAAAACCGCCATCGTCGGCTGCGGGAAAGTGGGGCACCTGCACGCCAAAGCCCTTCGCCGCGCGCCGGGTTCCGCCTTCACCGCCGTCTGCGGGCGTGACTTGAAGCGCACGCAGGCCTTCGCCGCCGAATACAAGGTGAAGCCCTACGTGGACGTGGAGGAGATGATCGCCCGCGAGGGAATTCAGGCGCTCACCATCTGCACTCCGCACCCGTTACATGCTCGGCATGCTGTTAAGGCGGCGAAGGCGGGCGTGCACGTGCTGATCGAGAAGCCCCTGGCGTCGACGCTTGCGGATTGCGACGCGATTCTTCAGGCGGGCCGCGAAAACCACGCGAAGATTGGCATGGTGTCGCAGCGCCGGCTTTATGCGCCTTGCGTGCGGGTAAAGAAGGCGATTGAAGCGGGCAAGGTGGGCCGGCCGATTCTGGGTTCGGCCGTGCTGCTGGGCTGGCGCAGTGAGGCCTATTACCGCAGCGACCCGTGGCGCGGCTCGTGGAAAGGCGAAGGCGGCGGAGTGCTGGTGAACCAGGCGCCGCACCAGCTCGATCTGCTCCACTGGTACATGGGCGAGGTGGATGAGCTCTCCGGCCTGTGGGGCAACTTCAACCACCCTTACATCGAGGTTGAAGATACGGCAGTGGCGGTGCTGCGCTTCAAAAGCGGGGCGCTCGGCAACATTGTGGTGAGCAATTCTCAGAACCCCGCCCTCTATGGACGTGTGTACGTCCACGGCAGCAACGGCGCTTCCGTGGGAGTACAGACCGATGGCGGCGCCATGTTCATCGCCGGGATGACGACCATCACGGATCCGCCCATCAACGACCTTTGGACCGTGCCGGGTGAAGAAGGTTTGCCCAAGCAGTGGCAGAAGGAAGACACGGATTTCTTCCGAAGTATTAACCCCGTTGAGTACTATCATCAACTCCAGATTTCTGAATTTCTAAACGCCATCATCGAGAATCGCGAGCCGGCCATTCCAGGGGAAGAGGGGCGAAAGACAGTTGAAATCTTTGAGGCGCTGTATCGGTCGCAGAAGGATCAGAAAGTCATCAAGTTCCCCTTGACCGCCTGACGGGAAATCGTTCGTGCAGCCATCGGGGCATAGAGCTTGCAAAAAGTGGCTAAAATTGCCTACCTTTTCTTCTAACCCATTCATTCTAAATAGCTAACCACATCTCATCTCATAAGTCGTTTACTTTCATCAACATTGCCGACCCAGGGCCAGTCACCGCAGTTATCAGAATTGAAAAAGGGCTTGACAAACATTGTCTATATATGTAGACTTTATCTGTGAAAACCCCTGGAATTTACTTTACGCGCGCTGGAATCGTTCCTCGAACGGCCCCCGGCTGGCACCGGGGTTACGAGTTGAGCCGTGAAACCAAGCTCAAGTCTGGGGCGCTCTACCCCATTCTCATGCGCTAGGAGAAGCGCCATTGCTCGAGGCGCGCTGAGGGAGTTTCATTTGAAACAAATAACATCGCAGATAGGCAAGAGCCTCCCTCGCGTAGCGAGCAATCCGCACTGGACCTGGAAGAGGAGTACAAGAAGTGTGCTTTAAATCTACATAGAACTTAAGAAAGCCAAGTAATTCCAACCTTAACGAAGGTCATGCACCGAGAGAGTCAAACCGTGCTGGTGTTGGGCGGGGATGGATATCTGGGCTGGTCGCTGGGAATTGCGATTGCGCACCGCCTGGGCGATAAGGTCGTCCTCGTCGATAAACTGGTCAAGCGCGTATGGGAGAAAGCAGTCGGAGTTAAGGTGCTCGTGCCGCTGGCGCGGCCGTCGGAACGGATCAGGGAATACGAACGCATCTATCAAAAACGCAATCTCTTTTTTGAGAAAATTGATCTGCTTGACCCCAAGGCGACGACCCATGTCATCCGGAAGTACCGGCCCGCGGCGATCGTAAATGCCGCACAACAACCGTCCGCGCCGTATTCCATGATGAGTCCGAAGACCGCCGCGGAGACGTTCAGCAATAACATCGTGAGTCACCTGAACGCCCTCTGGGCACTCGCCGAGATCGACAAGTCGATCCTTTATATTAAGCTCGGTTCGGCGGGCTGCTATGGGGGCGTGAACACCGACTATATCCCGCTTACGAAAACGGATTTCAGTTTCGAATATGGGGGTGGCCTCCGAAAGATTGTCCAAAGCTGGCTGCCGATGCATGCGACGGATTTCTACCACCAATCCAAGATTACCGATTTTCTGATCGACGACCTGGGCGCAGACCTCTGGAAACTGCGCGTGATTACTGTCCAGCAAGCCACCATCTTTGGTGCAACCGTGGAGGAAAATCATCCCGAAGACCACCGCGGCCTCATCACGCGCTTCAATTACGATCATGTTTTCAGCACGGTGCTTAACCGCTTCGTGTGTCAAGCCGTCATCGGACACCCCATAACGGTCTACGGCGAAGGGAGCCAGCGGACCGGCCTGATGAGCCTGCCCGACACAGTGAACAGTTTCCTCAATCTGCTCAACCTGGACGTCGGCCGCGGCGAGCACCGCGTCATCCACAATTATACCCACCGCCTCTCGATCGGGGAGATCGCCGAGTCAGTGAGAAAACTCAGGCCGCAAGCGAGGATAACCTATCTCAAGAATCCGCGGCGAGAAACGGAATCGGGTCTCGCAAAACAGATCGAAGTGCATTCATCGCTCCAGGAAGCGCACAACGAGAAGGAAAAGAAATTCCTGCGGGAGCTCGAGATCATGATGGGTTTTGTGGAACGCTATAAAGACAGCATCGATCCTTCCATCATCCTCCCCAAGGTCAGATGGGAACGATAACTCATGCCGCACAGAACCACGAAAAAGCTGTTCTTCAGTTACATGGGAGCAAGTCCGCTCTGTGAAGCGTCCCGCCGCGCGATTGTGAGCTTCCTGGACGATTACGTGAAGCTCGGCCCTCCGGAGGTCATCGAAAAGTACCAGGGTTATGTCCGCAAACTTTCTGAAGAGGTGGCAATACTCCTTCATTGCAATCCAGACGAGGTCGTTTTTCTGAAAAACACCGGCGAAGGGCTCATTATGGCGAGCGAAGCGCTGCCACTTCATAGGCACGATGAAGTCCTCGTGCTCGGAAACGAATATCCGGCAAATCTTATCCCCTGGCTCAAGTTGAAGAAGGACGGAGTCAATGTCCAGGTGATTCCGGGAATGGACAATCACCAGGGATTCCGGGAGCTCCTGTCGCGCATCGGTCCCAAAACCAAAGCCGTGGCGATCTCCTGGGGACAGCATTTTGACGGCTATCTGCCGAGCCTGGCCCTCCTCTCGCGGCATTGCCAGAACTACGCAGCCCACCTGGTGGTGGACGCTGTTCAGGCCGTCGGCGCGCGCGCCATAGATTTGAAGAAGACTCCCGTTGATTTTCTAGTCTCCGGCGGCCAGAAATATCTTGGATCCATCGCGGGCAGCGGTTTCATGTACGTCAACCGGCGAACGA